>NZ_RZPB01000002.1:0-37521 GCF_003998535.1 Mesorhizobium sp. M7A.F.Ca.AU.002.02.1.1
CAAGGGTCCGGCTTGGTCGCAGCTAAGAAAGGAATTCTTGAAGAAATTGATTACTCCTTGTTCAGGAAAGAAGAGCTAGACGGAATTTATGAATTTGCCAAGCAACCGTTTGGCGTGGCAAATTTGATTTACTCATATAATATGGTATATAGCACAGACGTATTCCCAGCTGATAAACCCCGGCCGACAAACTGGGCTGAATTCTGGGATGCTGATAAGTTTCCCGGCGTTCGCACCTTGGTGTCCGGCCAGTTTGGTTCAGAAGGACCCTGGGAAGAGGCCCTGTTAGCGGACGGTGTATCTCCCGATAAGCTCTACCCGATGGATATCGACCGGGTGTTTGCCAGTTTGGACAAAATAAAGCCGCACATCCGTAAGTGGTGGAGCAGCGGATCAGAGATTCAACAGATGTTGCATGATAAGGTCGTTGACATCGCTCAATCGTATGACGGAAGAGCTCTACTGTTGATCGATCAGGGCGCCGCGACGGAGATCAATCGAAACCAGGCGAAGCTGCAGTGGGATTATTGGGTCATTCCAAAGGGTTCACCCAACGCGAAGGCTGCGCAGAAGTTTATCGAATTCGCCACTCGCGCGGAACGTCAGGCAGCATTTTGCCAATTGTTTCCTGAGGGACCAAGCAACGGCAATGCGTTCAAACTTCTTCCCGAGAAAGTTGCGCGCAAGCTCCCTACCCACCCAGATTACATCAAGAGCAGCGTTTCCATCAACGGCAAATGGTACAATGAGGTAGGCCCCAGCGGTGTTTCCAACACTGAGATGCTTATCCAGCGGTGGAATGAGTGGATCCTGCAGTAGGGTTGGTTGAAGTGCGAAAGTCCGGTCGGGGTAACTCCATACCGGGCTAAAGTCGAAACTGATGCTGAAAATGTGACGGGGAGCGGGGTAGCCCACTAGCCTCTCCGCTCACGGCATCGGGTACGACGGCAGAAGGTACGGCAAATGCCTGCTAATGCACGCCAGCGATGGTGGAGGAGCCACAGTGAACATGCACGCAATGAATACCGCCCCCCGTTCGGAAGTTGACGCTGCAGATGTGAACCAATCGGTGCCACAAATTCAGTTCAGCAGTGTTACCAAGATGTACGGGAGTGTTCCGGCGGTCAGGGATCTGTCGCTGACCGTGCGTCGCGGCGAGTTCTTGACGATTCTCGGCCCGAGCGGCTCGGGTAAGACCACTACCCTGATGCTCTTGGCCGGCTTTGAGGCCCCGAGTTCGGGTGATATTATGATCGCCGGCCATTCAGTGGCTTCGGTCCCGTCCTACCGGCGCGATCAAGGAATTGTGTTCCAGAGCTATGCGCTGTTCCCGCATCTCACAGTGGCTCGAAACCTGGAATTCCCTCTCGAAATGCGGGGCATGGCTCCCGATCAGAGGAAGGTTCGGGTAGCCCGTATGCTTGAGCGCGTGCATCTAGGGGAATTCGGCGGTCGCATGCCATCCCAATTGAGTGGCGGTCAGCAGCAGCGCGTGGCGCTAGCCCGCGCGCTGATTGCCGATCCACCCTTCCTATTACTTGATGAACCGCTTGGCGCACTCGACCGTAACCTGCGTGAGCAGATGCAGATCGAGATGAAGAGCTTGCACAAGGAGTTCGGTATCACGACGGTGTGCGTTACGCATGACCAGGAGGAGGCGCTTACTCTGTCAGACCGGATTGTTGTAATGCGCGCAGGACGTGTCGAGCAAATCGATACACCAGAGGCCCTCTATGATCGGCCATCATCGTGCTTTGTCGCTAAATTTCTGGGTGAGGCGAACATTCTCGAGGATGCCTTGTTGCTGGCCAGAGGGGGCAACGCGCCGCAAATCGGCACCGTTGCGATGATAAGGCCAGAGCGCATCAGTGTACTTCCGAAGACTGCGGAGTGGGCTCAAACGGACCAGCGGCAATATGTTGCCGGTGCGGTCGACGATATGATTTTTGCCGGCCCTCTGCGAAAATACCATGTTCGCGTTGGCAACAATGTTCTCATCGTCCGGGAACATGTCGCGGCAGACCAACCTGTTTTCCAGCCAGGCGAGGAGGTTTGCCTCACGTGGCTGCGGTCAGACATTCGCTTCGTTTCGCCATAAGCGATTGATAAGGGATATCCATGAAGCTTTTGCGCAGAATGGCCAAGGTGCCACTTGGGTTAACCGCGCCCGCGTTCGCGCTTTTGCTTGTGGTTTTCGGTGCCCCTATAACCTTGCTTTTCCTAAGCAGTGTCAATGCCCCCGATTTCTCGTTCCAATACTACGGAGCGTTTTTCGCCCAGCCAGCTAATGTGCGGGTGCTCTTTCAAACGATAGAAATAAGTCTGGTCGCAACTGCCATCTGCTTAATCGTAGGCTATCCAACCGCGTATCTGATCGTCACGGCATCCAAGACTCTGCGCATGACGCTCATCGCTCTCGTGATCATCCCCTATTTGACCAGTGGGCTGGCGCGTACCTACGCATGGATTGTTATTCTTGGGGATCGCGGGGTCATCAACAACATCTTGCTGGACGTCGGATTGATCGATCGACCTCTGCAACTCATCTATAACCGAACCGCGGTCTATATTGGCATGGTCCACATCATGCTGCCGATGATGATACTTCCCTTGGTTAGTGCGATGATGGGGATCGATCGGTCCTTGATGGCTGCTGCACGCAGTATGGGAGCGGGACCTTTCACCGCTTTCAGGCGTGTATTTCTCCCCCTTAGCATTCCAGGCGCACGGAGTGGCTCGCTCCTAGTTTTTGTGTTCTGCCTAGGATTCTATATCACGCCGGCGGCACTTGGGGGATTGCGCGATGCCATGCTTTCAACCTTCATTGCGGCCGAGGTGAATAGCTCGTTCGATATTCCGCGCATTGCCGCTGCGTCCTTCATCCTTCTCGGGTTTGCCATTGTGGTGCTTTCCATGGTCGGGCTTGACCTCTCCGGCAAACAAGAGCAAAGCCAAACTCGAGCTCCGAAGGGCTCGATGTCCCGACTACCCATTGTTCTTGTTATCAAACGAAACTTCAGCGAAATTCTGCGTCCCTATCGTGTCAAACGGTGGACGGGACGGCGCTACGTGCCTGGGGCGGAAAGGCGATGGCCTAAAGTCGTCGCGATCGTTTTTATCGTTTTGGTGATGGCCTTTCTTTTATTCCCAGGGATAATCGTTGTCATCATGTCGTTCAGTTCCGGGGCATTTTTGCAATTTCCGCCTTCGGGCCTGTCGCTTCAATGGTATCGCTCGTTTTTCGGCGATGCATCTTGGAGCGGAGCAGCTTGGACCAGCGTCGAGATTGGTGTCGAGGTAGCTGTTATTTCTACTCTATTGGGAACACTTGCTGCTTTCGGATTGAGCCGAATAAGCGCAAGACTTCGCGGCGTGCTGACAATGATCATAATCACGCCTATCACCTTTCCAGTTATCGTGGTCGGTATCGCGACTTATCTGGGTCTCATCCAGATTGGTCTAATCGGCACAAAGGGTGGTATCGCCCTCGCTCACAGTATCGGCGCTGTTGGAATTGTGGTGGTGATCGTTTCTGCGACGTTGGCCAACTTCGATCGGACGTTAGAGCAGGCGGCCAAGAGTATGCGTGCCGGACCACTGCAAACGTTTTTTCGCGTAACACTGCCGTTAATCAGGCCGGGAGTGATCGGCGGCGCCATGTTCGCATTCCTCCAGTCATTCGATGAAGCGGTCATAACGTCTTTGGTCGGCGGTCTGTCGGTGCGGACGTTGCCCTTGAAGATGCTGGAGAATATCCGCCACCAAATCGACCCGACGATTGCTGCAGTCGCTTCTCTTTTGATGCTTCTGCCTTTAATCTGGATGCTTGTCCTCTATGCCGTCTGGTGGCGTTCTCGACCGAGCATGCAGCGAACATTACAGGAAGCCGCTGCCTAACTGGCGTGGCAGATCCACTTCCTGATGATGCGTCCGACCTATTCCTACGGACTGGCGACAAGCATCTGTTCGGGGCTTCAACGGGCGGATAAAATGGCCACCTGGTCCAAAACGGAAACCAGTAAAGCTCTTGCAATTATCATCTGGCACATGCGGATCAAGGATTCGGACTATGTCTGGGATCGGCCGGCCTTGCTCGCCAGCAAGCTCAGACCTGCCGATCCTCTTGCTGCGCGCCAGGATGGAATTCGAGGTCAACGGCGCTGACCGGATCGCACAGATCCTTCGCCCGTCTGAACAACGAACAGCTAGCCAACGTCAACCGGCTGATCGCGCGATTTCTGAAATCGGCTACCCACCGCGACTTTGACCTTCCTCCTCCCTTAGTGCACCGGGATCAAGGTGACGAACCAAGGGACAGGTCAGCAGAGCGAGCCCTGGTCATCTGAAAACGCGATGGTGCCGTCTCGGACATTATATTGGCGAAGTGGTGACCGCGTGTGCATAGTTCCAGGCGAAAAAAATAGCCGTGTACAAGACCATATGCCCGGTCAAAGTCGCCAGATCACCCGCAATAGGTTAAGCAATGAACGAAGCACCACATCTTACGTTTGATCTCGATGCGCATGGCGTGAGCAGAGGACACCTCGTTGTGCCGGGAGGCGCCGACCATGAAGAGTTCTCGCTTCCGGTTTTTAGTCTTAATAAGGGCGATGGACCGCGCCTTCTTATCACCGGTGGGAATCATGGCAATGAAATGGAGGGGCCATTAGTCGCGCGGCGGCTTATCGAGTGGCTGCCACAAGCGCAAACCAGTGGTAGGATCATCGTGCTGCCAGTGCTTAATCCATTGGCAGTTCAAGCATGGAGCCGCAATACTCCGCTTGATGGTTTGAATCTGAACCGCGTGTTTCCGGGCCGTGCCGACGGGTCTGTTACGGAACGAATCGCGGATGCGGTTTCACGCGTATTGTTGCCAAATGCCGACATCGTTTTCGATCTGCACAGCTTCGGCCCAACGTGGGATTTTCCCCCGGCGGTCATCACGCATCCAATTGCTGATGCGGATCTCATGGCTAAGACGCTCGCAATGGCAGCGGCATTTAAGCTGCCCGTAACATTGCTCTGGCAACATGACGACACGGCTGGGATGTTCGACAGTTGGGCACATAGCCTAGGGAAGGTATTCGTTTGCGCGGAATTCGGCGGTGGTACGGTTAGCGCAGAAGCTCTAGCGATTTATGAAGCTGGAGTTCGCAACGCGCTCGTTATGCTTGGACTCGTCGAAGGAAAAGTCGAGGACGTGTCTTTCCGTAACAAAAGGTCCAGTCAGACCCTTGAGACGCTGATATCAGACGAGTTGAAATCGCCCGCGCAGGGTATCTTCGAACCTCGCTGCTCTGTGTTGGATGAAGTGAGGTCGGGAGATCTTATAGGTATCCTACACTCTATGGATTCTGTTTCCGCTCCGTCCATTGACATCCGAGCGCCTGGGCCATCAATCGTCCTAGCCATAGGATCGGGCGCGCATGTCGACCGCAATGAAGGGGTAGCCATCCTTGCGCGGCCGCTGCATAACTAGAGGTACAGATTAGCCGCGCCTTGGCCAGCTGTAGTAACTCCGGTATGAAGGCACTGGCCTCGACTGGAGCTTATAGGCCAGCTCCTCGGATCGATCAGCGGCTGATCCTGTCTTCCAAAATCATGCCAAAAAGATTGCTTGATCCTTGATCGCTTGGTTTATACTAACCATGGTTGAAAGTGGCGGTCCGAGATGGGAGCTGGCCGGACGGATTGATCGCCTAGCTTCTGTTATGGAAGCAGGGGCGACGATCCGGCGCACCGCGACCAAGAGGGGAGGCGGACGGTGCCGTCCCCGCTGACGCCCGTAAAACAACTTTATCGTATCTTAAAACGAGATGGGCACGTTCGGGGCTTTATATTGGCAAAACCGATTCCGAACGGGGCATAACTTAGGACAGAGCGCGCAAATCCGGCCGCAGCTCATAGCTTGGCCAAACTCGAGTATAATTCAGTGCAGATCAAAGACGTCATTCTCACGCCCGGCAACGGCGCCTTCTTTTATGACGATCAAGCTGCCATTAGGGCAGGGGTTGGCCAGGACGGTTTTGTTTACGTCGGCGAGCCATTGACGCCCGGCTTCCGTGATATCCGTGTTCCGGCAGCTTGCTTAAGCGTCGGGCTTGTCCTGGAAGACGATATGGTCGCCTGGGGCGATATGATGGGAGTGCAATACTCAGGGGCTGGCGGGCGTGACCCCCTGTTTGACGTCGGAGCCATCATGGATCTCACGTCACGTGTTGTTGTCCCGCGGCTCTTAAACATTGATGCGTCCAGCTTTTTGACAGCCTGCTCCAGTGTCTTCGATCTCCATACTGGGAAACGACTCCCACTATGCATCGAATATGGGGTCAGCCAAGCCCTTTTAAGCGCTGCTGCCCATGCTGCGCGTCGTACCATGGCGGAGGTGGTTTGTTCGGAATTTTGCCTATCCATGCCGCATCGTCGTGTCCCAATTTATTGCCAGAGCGGTGATGCGCGCGAAATCAATGTCGATAAAATGATCCTGAAGGGGGTGGATGTGATCCCGCATGGCCTCATCAACTCGCGTAGCAAATTCGGCGTTGGGGGAGAAACCTTTCTGGATTTCGTCAAATGGGTGGCGCACCGCGTCAAGCAAATCGGCCAACCAGACTATTCTCCGGTGCTGCATTTCGATGTGTACGGCTGGATCGGTATGGAGATCGGGCTCGACGTCCAGCGCATCGCCGACTTCATCAGTAAGGTTGCTGACGCGGTTCCGGAGTTCACGGTGAATATCGAATCGCCAGCCGACTTCGGGTCTACGCCGGCGCAGGTCGAAAATTACGGGCAGATCGTCGGCATTCTGAATGCGCGCGCGTCACGTGCGCGCATCGTTGTCGATGAACGCTGCAACACCTTAGAGGATGTGCGTCTGTTTGCGGAGGCTAAGGCGACCCATCTCGTGCAGATCAAGACGCCGGACGTGGGCTCGATCGCCGACAGCGCCCGTGCGGTGCTTCTGTGCAAAGAGAACAACGTGGACGCCTATGTGGGAGGCAGCTGCAGCGAGACGGATCTCTCCGCGCGAGCGACGGTTCACATTTCGGTGGCAACACAGGCGGACATGATGCTCGCGAAGCCTGGCATGGGCATCGACGAAGGTCTTTCCATTGTAGGCAACGAACAAAATCGGTTGCTCGCCATGCTTGATCGGCGTCGGGCACAAAACCTGAAAGCCGCGTAGGAAGCGCCCTGATGCTAAACAGTCTCAAGGACATCACGGTTGTGGCGGTCGAACAGGCCGTTGCAGCTCCCTACGCATCGTCTCGCCTTGCTGACGCAGGCGCCCGGGTGATCAAGGTCGAAAGGCCCGAAGGGGACTTTGCCCGAAACTACGACAAGCTGGTGCGGGGGCAGAGCGCGTACTTCGTCTGGCTCAACCGGGGTAAGGAGTCGGTCTGTCTAGACCTGAGGTTGGAGGCGGATCGCGCCGTCCTCGACACGCTCATTGCCAGTGCTGATGTCTTCATCCAGAATCTAAAGCCGGGCAGCATAGAAAAACTGGGGTTCGCGTCCGCTGATCTGCGTCGACGATATCCGCGGCTGATCACCTGCGACATTTCTGGTTTCGGGGAGTCAGGGCCGTATTCCCATTTGAAGGCCTACGATCTGATCGTCCAGGCCGAAACAGGTCTATGCGCTATCACCGGCAACCAACAGGGGCCTGCGCGTGTAGGGGTCTCGGTTTGCGATATCTCGGCGGGCATGACAGCGCACAGCGCCATTCTTCAGGCACTGTACCACCGCGAGGTCACCGGCGAAGGGACCAGCATCCAGGTGTCACTGTTTGATGCCGTCGCCGACTGGATGAACGTGCCGGTTTTGCAAAATGATTACAGCGGCTACCAGACGGTACGCGCAGGCGTGAAACACCCGTCGCTCGCGCCGTATGGTGCCTATCGCTGTGCCGACGGCAAAGAGGTCATCTTTTCGGTTCAGAATGACCGCGAATGGGTGAATTTCTGCGAGAAATTCCTGAAGCAGTCCGGGCTCACACGCGCACCTGGTTTTGCTGACAATATGGAGCGCCTCGCTCATCGTGCGCAACTTGATGAGATCATTGAACAGCGGTTTTTTGAACTATCCTGCCACGATGCGATGCAGGAGCTCGAGGCGGCCGGCCTGGCATATGGCCGACTGAACGAAGTGGTGGATGTTTCAAAGCATCCACACATTCGCAGGGTGCAGGTTGGAACACCCGATGGAGCCGTCGAGACGATAGCGCCGGCGGCGATTTTCAACTCGGAGCTCCCCTCGCTTCGCCCAGTCCCGGCTCTTGGCTCTCATACCGAGGCTGTCCGCGAGGAGGTGCGGGCGCTTTTGCGCGAAAGAGCCGCGTCAGCGTGAGCGCGCGTTTCAGTAAGGTGAGACTGCTCGCGGTTTACAAAATGCCTGTGTACCTCGGATCATTTCAGCGCACCGGCCGCCTAGAAAGCTCACTGGCAGCGCCCGCGCTAAAATCGGCCGCAAAGGCGTCTCCATGATCAAGGACACCTTTGCGGCCGTTGAAGGCGCGATGTCTGTACCGCGCTGGAGATCCCTGCTCTTCGTTCCTGTTCACGTTCCGCGCTTTGTAGAGACGGCCCATGAGCGGGGCGCAGATGGCGTCATTCTCGACCTGGAGGATTCCGTGCCCCAGGATCGGAAAGGAGAGTCACGGCAGCAGCTTCCTGAATGCGTGGCAGAGGTGGGCCGGAAAGGCGCATCTGTTTTGGTCCGCGTGAATCATGGTCTGCGCGCCTTGGCGGCCGATCTCGATGCAGCCGTGATGGCGGGTGTTGACGCACTGGTTCTTCCGAAGACGGATTCGGCAGAGTGGGTTATAGAGATCGCGAATGCGGTTTCGGAACTAGAACGTGAAAGAAATCTTCCGCAGGGAGGCATCCGGTTCCTTGCCCAGATTGAGACCCCGGGCGCCTTGCAAAGGCTTGCGGCCATTGCGTCGGCGCATCCAAGGATGGTCGCAATGGCGCTTGGCCCTGAAGACTTCAGCGCCGCTGTTGGCGGCGCCCCAGGATTCGACCTTCTTTTGACGCCGAACCTTTCTGTTCTGTTTGCCGCCCGCGCGGCCGGCTTGCTCCCGCTGGGCTTCATAGGAAGCATCGGCGAGTTCTCGGACACGCATAAACTTCGTGAGGCCGCGGTGCGGGCGCGGCGGCTTGGCTTTGCCGGAGCTTTGGCGATCCATCCGACACAGGTGGCCATATTCAATGAGGCTTTCTCGCCAAGCGCCCAGGAGCTCGAGTGGGCCCATAAAGTTGTCGCGGCGGCAAATGATGCCGCCACGCGTGGACTGTCCGCATTCTCGTTGAATGGCAAAATGATAGATCCGCCAGTGGTGCGGCGCGCCCACGAGATCCTGATTCTTGTGGGCAACAACTGACTGGCCTGTTATCAGCGGCTGAACAGGAGCGAATGGCACTACACCGCGCCGGGCAAGCCGATGCAAAATGGCTACGCGATTCCCTCAACGGCCGAATGCGAGACGAGCTGTTGAACGATGGCCTGTTCTTCGGCCTCGACCACGCCCGCAGTGCCACTGCCGAATGGAGGCAGGACCTAAATCCTGTTCATAACACTCATCTGTCTATGTCATTTGAGTGAATAGGTTTTGCTGATCTGGATGCGATCCCATGGGGTATTTTGGGTTTTGCCGCGCGCGATGAACGATGCGCTGAGCCGCCGGTTCGTCAAGCGTTGATCGGCTGAAGACCCATGGACCGTCCGGCAGAGGATGAACGCCTTCGATCGACGCGAGTCCACCGAAGGCGATGCAACGCGGCTCGCCATTGTCAAGCAGACCACGCCAGCAGGAATAGCGCGGAATGTTGTGCTTGGTTCCCGTGTAGCGGACCGTCAGCTCGCGGCCGCAGCGCCGGCAGCGGACAAGGTCGGCGAGCAGAGCGTCGCCATGCTTGGGCGCCCCGTGATGCCGGCTCGTGGGCACGTGGTCGCTCACCATCTTGCGGATCGCTTCCGCCTTTCCCAGCCGACGTAGCCTTCGTGTGCACCCGGAATCAGCGCCAGCATCTCGCGCCTTACGGCGGCTGCGCGAGCGAATGGCGGCATCTGCGCGGTCTGCGCGTCGTGCGGGTTGGAGAAGATCGAACTGATATGTCGTAGGCTGGCGCGGTATGGACCTCTCCCCGGTTCGCTTCGTGAGGACCCGATGCTGCGCCCGAATCCTCCAATTGCGATGGGGTGTGGGAATTGGCCGTCGGGTCCTGCAGCAGTGTCACCAAGACGCCAAGCGTTCTGGGATCGATATGTGGGGCAGGGCAATGCGCCACGCGGTGCAGACCGCGATCAAACATCCAGGCCGGAACTTCCAGCCACCGATCGGAGGCGTGGCGGGAGAGACTGCAGCGGAAAACCTCCCGGTCGGCGTTCTCGATCACCTCATGAACGTGAACACAACGCCCGGCCCAAGGATGCCACGGATAAAGAAACTTGCGTTCCTCGGTCCTGTGGGTGTTCTTTCCTGGTGTTGTTCAACACCGTGAGGCCGCATTCCTCGCTCGCTATTTGACCCCGGCGGTCTTCGCCGGAACCCTCGCCGCAACCGGCTCCGACGCTGCACTCAATGAAGGCTTCGCGCCTCCGCCCGTTGCTCAAACCGCGCCATAACAGAAACGGCCGAGGCTAATCGCCACTGGTTGAAAGTTCAGTGGCAGGTCAGAGGGTCTGGCTCGACGGCCTTAGCTTCAGGCTATCCGGCCAATCCCGGCGATCACCCAGCGACACGATGACTGACCAGTGCTCAGCGCCACCGCCGGAGCTGCAAAAAGAGTTGCGTATGATTGAGCGTTCGACCACGTTGCTGTCGATCTTGATATGGCCTCGTCCAGGATGCGCGAGAGGCGCTTCCCAGCGCGAGAGCGTGTAGGGGATCGCCGCTGTGAGCTTGGTCTTCTGACTGATTTGGCCGAGCTTCTCTAGCCGCCCTGGGTCCAGTGCCGTGATGGTTGAGCACTTTTTGCCTGCGTGCAGCAAGGCCTCGTTGGCCTCGGCTACGGATGTCATCCTCGATCTTTTAGAGTTCGCGGATCCTTCTTAGCGCCTCGATCGGGCGCGGCATGGCAGAAGGCGAGCGTGAAGCCGCTTTTCGTCGGCCAGCAAGCGATGGCCCGCTATAGCCGTCGACCTGCAAGTTCCGGTAGAGAGCCTGCGAGATGAGCGATCGCACGCTGGGCCTTTTCGGTCCGGCGCATAGACATAAGACGCCCGGCGGTCCGCTCCCTCCCTAATCAGTCATCGCGGGCATAAATCCAGAGTAGGCCTGTCTTCGTCTTGCCGACCCCGGAACGAGCACCGGCGCGGTCGTCGCACGTCGGCGAAGAGTTTTGGCGAGGACTTCGGTTTTGCTAAAGCAACCGTTCATGGACCAGACGTAGGTGCCAGTCCGGCGCGGCCGACTACCGGCGCTGCCAGCAGCCTGGGCAAGCGAACCAAATTGTAGCCCGCCAAGTTATGCCGCGCCCGCGGTGGCACATCCTCGCAGCTTGACCTTGGCCATGCCGTCTGAGGTCTTGACTGACCGAACCCTCCTCTGACCCCTTAGGGCAGTGCTGACTGAGATCATAGCCCGGATGGCGCTTCGTGCGGTCATCGATCGCTATACGCGAGGCTTGTTGCTTTCTGCTCAAATGGGCGTTGAAGGCAACGCGCGGCGTGATCTTGCTCTTTGCAGGTCCTTGACTGGCGCGTCCTAGGCTTCGCCAGCGCCAGTCGATGCGCCGTCGCGGCGTCTGCGGTCCAACATAGCGAGAGCGGCATCACGCTCGCCTGTGCCAGGCCTGGGTATGAAACTTTCCAGTCAAGCCGGATTGGCCAGCACCTGGGTGCATAACCAACCTGTTGTCGCGGCTTCATTAGCATGAGGTGCCCGGAAACGAAGATACGTATGGACCCCGCCCCGCTTTCCAATTGAGCCTAGGGGCTGCTGATTCCTTCTTCGCCAAGGGTCGTGAACGGCGTGATCGACCAATGGATTAGGTTGATGGGACGATGAGTGTCGCCTCGGTCGAGCAATGGTGGATGAAACTGCGATGACATGTCCGATAGGATCTCTGTAATCGCCCTGCCTGACGCCCTGCCTTCAGGTTTTCGACATAAAATTTCACCTCGGTCACACCTGATCTTAATGTCGCCAGCGATCTAATCCAGTGTGCCAGGAATGAGGTACCGTACGGCCGCACTGCGAGAATGCCTTCTTCGCAAATCCCAGTCCTCGCCGTGACTGCTAGGTGCAATACTGCAAGCCAGCTGAACCAATTGAGGATCTGTCCCCTCATCGAGGCGCGGATTGACTTGGATGACGACGGGTCCAGGCTTCGTCCACGGAGTTCAATGTTCGTTGGCCCAGCTGAGGCCGTGAGCTTGCAAGCAATTCTGTGACACGTTGACGATACGATCATGCTCGTCATTAGTCAGCAGGGTTGGTTGGACAATTCACCTCTCGGAAGAGGAAATGGGGTGGCCGGCCGAAGTCCGCCAGCGGCAATAGCAATGACCTCCTTTCCCATCTTGTTAGCGCCGCTGGTTGCAATGGCGCTTGGTACTGAAGACTTCAGTGCAGCTGTTGGCGGTGCCCCAGAACTCGACCTGCTTTTGACGCCGAACCTTTCCGTTCTGTTCCCCATGCGGCAGTCTCGGCTCGATAGGAAGCATCGGCGATTCTTAGACAATGATAACTTCGTGGGGCCGCAGGCGATCCATTTAAACATCGATGGGGCTTTTCACCAAGCGCACAAGAACTCGAGGGACCCGTCGTGTCCTCGCGGCGAAAAAGATGCGACGGCGCAAGGCAAAGGCGCGTTCACATTGGACGGGAAGATGGTCGATCTACCGGTTATTCGAAGGGTCCGAGAAATCATCTCCATGGATCAGGGCGCCGAGTTGGCCGGTTGAAGCCTCGGCGGGTTGGGTCCATTCTGGACACATAGGTTACGGTTTTGGTCAAACCACACTGAGATGACACGACAGTTAGGCGTCATGTCGCTCTGCAATTATTGCTGTCGCGCCATCACATTTCGAGATAGATTACATCATTGCAGTCCGCCCTCGGAAGAGTACCCGTGGAAATCAGGCAGTTAAGATACTTTGTTGGCGTGGTCGAAGCAGGCAGTTTCACGAAGGCCGCTGGCTTTCTGAATGTCGCCCAGAGTGCGCTGAGTCTGCATGTGCGCCAATTGGAGGAAGGCTTCGGCACTCAGCTGCTGATACGCGACAGGACCGGCGTGAGCGTGACGGCGTCAGGAGCCAAACTCCTGGAGCGGGCGCGGGCGATTCTCAAAGAAATTCGAATTACCGAGGTGGAATTGACCAACACAGCCGCTTCCCCCGCCGGGGAGGTGACTATTGGCATTCCGTCTGGAGCTGCTCGCGTCCTGAGCGGTCCGCTGCTTGAGACGGTAAGACACGAACTGCCCAAGGTGTCCCTCAAGATGGTCGAGGGTATGACGGGACCGCTAGAGGAATGGATGGCGGCTGGACGCTTCAATCTGGCGGTTCTGTACCGCACTGCGGACAGTGTGGGGCGAATGACTGTGCTAGCGCGCGAAGACCTTTGTCTGGTGGTTCCGTCCGGCGAGCCACCGTTTGAAGATGCGATATCTCTGGCCGACCTGCATGCATTCCCCCTGGCGGTTCCCATGCGCAACAACAATGTCAGGCGTTCGGTGGCTGATGTCGTCGCACAACACGGTTGCGCGATGGACGTCAAGTTTGAAGTGGACTCGCTCTCAACGATCATCAACATGGTCGTAGAGGGAAAAGCGCATTCTATTCTCGCCCCGTCTGCCGTTCAGAAAGAAGCCTCTCAAGGGCTGGTCCGGACGGTCAAGATAGTCGATCCGGTAATTACCCGCTCCGTGGTGCTTGCTGTAAATCCCAAAGATGAGCGTTCTGCGGCCGTTTCTGCGGTCCGCAAGCTCATTCCGAAGGTCGCCAGAGAATTGATTGAGAGCCGGGGCTGGGTAGCATCGGCTCCTGACGCGACCTGAGAACCATCGATCTGTAAACAACGGCATGACTTCCTTCCTGTCGGAACAGATCGATCTGGATTCCAGATGGATTTAGGCACTAATCGATATTTGACCCGCTGCGACCATCGCGATGAAACTGGCTCAAGCGAGCTCAGCGGCTTCGAAAATTGAAACGGCGCTCGCATGGCCAGAATCACAAGTGGAGCCCGCGATGTCCCACGCCAGGAGCTACGAGCTCTTCATTAATGGCAAATGGCGAGCCGGTGGTAGCCGAGCCACTTTGCCGGTGATCAACCCGGCGACGGAGAAGGTATTTGCCTCAGTGGCCTCGGCTACGGTTCCAGACTTGGATGAAGCTCTTGCTTCGGCAGAACGCAGCCGCAAGGCGTGGTCCTCACGCCCCGCCAAAGAGCGTGGCGAGATCCTCGTCTCTGCCGCCAGCAATCTGGCTGAGAAAGCTGGCGCCGCAGCCAGGGACCTGTCGTCCGAACAGGGAAAGACGATTGCCGAAGCAACAGGAGAGTACGCGCGCGCAGTCGAAACGCTGGAATGGAATGGCCGGCATGCCGATGAGTTGTCGACCCCGATTCCGTTGGGTCCGAACAGGATGATCGTCCCGGAGGCCCTCGGTGTCGTCGCTGCCTTTACGCCGTGGAACTATCCAGCCGTTCTCATCGCCCGCAAGCTCGCCCCCGCGCTGGCGGCAGGCTGCCCGGTGATCCTCAAAGGGGCCGAAGAGACGCCAAGCGTGGCTGTCCATGTCGTGGAATCTTTGCGTCAAGCAGGGATACCGGAAGGCGTGGTCAACCTGGTGTTCGGTGTTCCTGTGCATATATCACGGCATCTGCTCAGTTCGCCAATTGTCAAAGTCTTGACGTTCACGGGGTCGACCGCTGTTGGGAAACAGCTGGCCACACTGGCCGCGAATAATCTGCAGCGCTGCATCCTTGAGCTCGGTGGACATTCCCCGGTTATTGTGTGCGAAGATGCCGACCTGGCAACGGCGATACCGGCTATTTCGGAATACAAATTCGAGTGCGCGGGCCAGAGTTGTAATGCGCCCAGCAGGATTCTTGTCGCCCGATCCCGCTATGAGGAATTCCTGTTCCGGATGACGGAGGCGGTCCGAAAAATCAGGATCGGTCCACCGGATGACCCTGCAACGCAGATGGGTCCCATGGCAAACGCGCGGCGAATCGAGGCCATGCAACGCCTGACCAAAGATGCGGTAGAGGGCGGCGCCCAAATCGAGACCGGTGGCATCCCCCTTGACCGACCGGGGTTTTACTGGCCGCCAACCATCCTGACTGGCGTACCGAAGGAAGCGAGAGTGCTTCATGAAGAGCCGTTCGGACCAATTCTCACCGTGGCTCCTTTCGATACGATCGAAGAGGCGATCGATGAAGCCAACGCCACGGAGTACGGTCTGGCCGCCTACTTGTTTACTGGCGCGGCCGATACGCAACAGAGGCTTGTGGGCGGTCTTTCTGCGGGCGCTGTTAGTGTGAATTACCTGAAAGGGGTTTCCGCTGATGCCCCTTATGGAGGAGTCAAACAAAGCGGCTATGGATATGAAGGCGGCGAGCAGGGGGTGCGAAGCTTCCAGATTCTGAAAATGGTCAATGGCCTCGGTTCATTTGGATAAAATCCGGTGGGAAACAGAACACGGACCATGGCCGGTAGCGACATCACAAGGAGCGTCGCCGACGCCCTTCAGTACATCTCGTACTATCATCCTCCAGATTATATCCGGTCTCTTTCTCACGCATACACGCGAGAACAGAGCCCGTCGGCGAAGAATGCCATAGGTCAGATTCTGCTGAACTCCCGCATGGCGGCCTTTGGGCGGCGCCCGATTTGTCAGGACACCGGACTTGTGGTTGTCTTCGCAAAGGTCGGCATGGATGCCCGCATTAAGTCAACAGCCAGTTTCGCGGATCTTGTGAATGAGGGCGTACGTCAAGCCTATCTCGATCCGGACAATCCCCTTCGGGCATCGATCGTTGCGGATCCCCTCGCTAGACGGGTCAACACCCGCGACAACACACCGGCAGTTGTCCATGTCGACCTGGTGCAAGGTAACCAGATTGAGATCACCATCGCCGCGAAAGGCGGCGGGTCGGAGAACAAGGCACGTTTTACCACCCTCAATCCCACCGCCTCCGTTTCCGACTGGGTGGTCAATACCGTTTCGACCCTTGGCAGCGGGTGGTGTCCACCTGGACTGATCTCTGTCGGCATCGGTGGTAGCGCTGAAAAGGCGATGCTGCTGGCCAAGGAGGCCATGAACGAGCCCATAGATATGGCGGAACTGATCGCAAGGGGGGCGTCAAGCGCAGAAGAGGGGCTGCGGATTGAGCTTTATGAGCGGATCAACGCGCTTGGTATCGGCGCCCAAGGCCTTGGTGGTCTGACGACAGTCGTTGACGTCAAGGTTGCGACCTATCCTACTCATGCAGCGTCCAAGCCTGTGGCGCTCATCCCGCAATGCGCCGCCAACCGGCACCTGAAGTTTACTTTGGACGGCTCTGGACCCATCAGCCTCCAGCCGCCCGATTTGCGCGAATGGCCCGACATCGGAGCCGACGAATTGAACCCAGCCGGCGTCCGGCGGGTCAATTTAGATACGCTTACGAAGGAAGAGACGGCATCGTGGCGCTGCGGTGAAACGCTCCTGCTTTCTGGAAAGATGCTGACGGGCCGTGACGCTGCCCACAAACGAATGGTCGAACTGATTGATGCCGGCAAGCCGCTCCCAGTCGATCTGAGGGGCCGCGTGATCTACTACGTCGGTCCCGTCCGGGCAGTGAGGAATGAAGTCGTTGGACCCGCCGGTCCAACAACCTCCAGCCGCTTGGACGATTTTACGGACAAGGTGCTCGCCGAAACCGGCCTTTTCGCGATGGTGGGCAAAGCGGAGAGGGGACCGGCGGCCATCGCGTCGATTGTAAGACACAGAACGCCATACCTTGCTGCAGTGGGTGGCGCTGCGTACCTGATTTCAAAGTCGATTAAGGCGGCGCGGATTGTCGCCTTTGAAGACCTGGGCATGGAAGCCATCTATGAATTCGATGTGCAGGACATGCCCGTCGTCATGGCTGTCGATGTTGAGGGAAACTCCATTCACAATTCCGGGCCTCTTGAGTGGCGTAAGCGTATGGCAGCCGACAGCATCGCACGCAACATCGGTGTTTGAGTCTTTCCGGTTGGGCGATTTCGGCCAGACCCGAGCGCCAAATTATCGGGCAAGCCATAAGACGAGCGGCATTTGCGGTGCCCTGCGCCTCGGCGAGCCGGCCAAGCAAGGCCTTCAATTCACCCTAATAGTTGAATGTGCGAGTGAATACTGCATTGAGTATGCCGTCCATGCGATCGAGGGTCGAATGCAGTCGCGCGTCTATCAAGTACGGCAGCGAGATTCAAGAAAATCGGTTATCTATTTATCATGGTCTCCGCCGCCGCCGACTATTCTCTCCAGCTGCACCATTGCCCCGTTGGGCGTTGGGGCGATAGCCAAATTACTTCTGCAGCTTTTCTCAGCGGATCGCTCACCCTCAGCTGATTTTCGTACCCCATTCTGGCACATCTCGGGCCTGGAACGGATGCCTTCCACTGCTACATTCGCTCGTTTCAATTGATGATAGAATTGATCGGCACACAACGCGATGTCATCGCTGAGAGCATAGGTTATGAAGTCGAAACCCGATCCCGTGCAACTCGACAGTTGGGACCTGCGGATCCTCTCCGAAATTCAGGCAGACGGTCGGATTTCAAAAAGTGAGCTTGCAAAACGAGTTCATCTTTCGGCGTCCGCCTGTTCGGAGCGGCTCCGAGCACTCAAGGCCGCGGGGATTATTGAGGGATTTTATGCGCGGCTGAGTCCTGCCCTCATCGGCGGCATGATCTTTGTGATGGTGGAGGTCGTGCTGGATCGTCATCGTCTTGAGGACCAACGACACTTCGAAACTGCTATCCAAGACATTCCGGAAATCCTGGACTGCTGGGCAATTGGGGGGCGCGTGGATTATCTGATGCGGGTCGCATCTCGTTCTATGGCCGCCTATCAGGATTTCATGGAGGGACTGCTGCAGGCAGGCTTGGGGATTGATCAATACTATAGCCTTGTCGTCACGAAACCAGTGAAGTCCAATTCACCGATACCTTTGTCCGCCCTGAGGCAACGGTAACCCAAAAGCTAAGTTTCAACGGCGTTTGGCACGGATCCCGTAGATTCGTCGGCAAAAGGCACCCATTCCGACGAAACTCAAGGGACATTTGCGGTATACTAATTGCTGGAAAAAGGTGGCCGAGCGCTATCCGCCAGTTGATCGCGAGCAAGGACGATGCGCTTGAGCAATCTGGAACCGATCTATTCCAGGAGAGGATCGAAGCAGCCATCGGACGCACTTGCCCAGCACGGTTACGGCGAGAAGCCAAACCGGATCGTGCCTGGTTGAGGAGGCGTCCATATCTAAGATGCGAAGTGCCGAAAAATGCCTCTACCGCTACTTCAAGGGGGGAACTTTCGCCCTGGATTGGCGATCAGTGGCGATTGAGCTTAGTCGCGGTCAGCGCATCCGTGTAGGGGGCGAAATCTACAGCGAGGGTTTGGCAAGCCGACGGGTAGCGGGAGTGCAAGCTGGCCCGCTCGGCCTTGGCGACCAACCCGGCCCTCGACGCCTGCGGACATTCGGAGATCGCGTTTTTACGTCCTAAGTTCGTTGCTGTTCGAGATTAGGAGATCGTCTGTCCTGTTTGACATTGCTGGTCTCCGCAGCCTTCTAAGCGAGGAGCATGGCTGTGCCGGGATCGCGTAGGTGGGTGACAAGGCCGGTCACTCCTGCCACCCGACGTGGTCTTTGAGAAGGTGGAGGTTGCGCTACCGGCTGGAGAGCATGGTGCCAGTTTTCACAAGACAAGGGTCGCTTAATCGAATGGGCGTCAAGTTCATAGATTGCGAACAGATCATGGGGGGATTTGAATAGTGCTACTGACCGAGGCAGAGCTGAAAAGAGTTGCGAATGCCAGTCGAGGACATAGAGCCGCATCGATCGTTCTAAAGGAAGAGACGGCCGCAGCTACAGCCAGATCGTCATTCGACGTTTTTCTGTCACATTCTTTCAAGGACGCAGAGATCGTTCTCGGTGTGAAGCGAATTTTCGAGGAGCTTGGGTTCACTGCTTACGTAGATTGGGTCGAAGATTCACAACTGGACCGCACAAAAGTCTCCTCGGCCACCGCCGAGTTGCTGCGGACCCGTATGAGGCAGTCAAAGACGCTAATCTATGTGCATTCAAACAATTCTCCAGGATCCAGATGGATGCCTTGGGAGCTTGGCTTTTTCGATGGGTTTCGGACCGCGGTAGCGGTTCTGCCCGTGGCAAAAAATTCTTCGGAAACATTCTCCGGGCAAGAATTTTTGGGCCTATACCCTTACATTGATGGGACAGGACCTGCATTCCTGTTTATGAACAGAGGGACCGCGCCTCGCTCAAGAATAGGCTCTGTAAGCTCGACTGCTAACCTCACGTTTGCCAAATCCTGGCTTAAAGAATTTACCGCCACAAAATAGACTGGTGTGCTTCAAAAATGAAATATCCTGGACTCTATAATAGCGCCGACGTGGCATCCAACGAGCAGCAGGCGACGTTTCTGCGCCTGATCCGGGCAGAGTACGTTCTTCTTTTTTTAGCGTCGGTGCTCTCTTTGGACTTGTCGCCATCAAAAGCCTATTTCGGTGTCTATGCTGCGGTATTTCTTTGCTCAATGGGAGTCCTCATTTTCCGGTCGGTCACAAAGCCCGAGCAGGTCTGGTATCAGGCTCGAGCTCTGGCAGAGTCGGTGAAGACATTGACTTGGCGCTTCGCGATGCGAGCACAGCCGTTCGATGACGCGCGCGCCGCTGACGCCAGAGCTGATTTTCGAAAGCTCATGGAAGGTATCCTTGATAGCAATCGTCACCTTGGTAGCGCGTTGAGCGGCACCGATTCAGCATCCCCCCAAACAACCGACCAGATGATGTCGATAAGGGACTCCCCGCTAAAAGAAAGAAAAGACCTATATCTGCAGAGACGAATCTGCGACCAACGGAAGTGGTACGAGAAGAAGGCGCGCTCGAACAAGAGGTCCGCGAAAGTCTGGATGGGCCTTGGTATTTTTGCATACGCTCTGGGATTCTCGTTCATCGTAGTACGCATCGCTGACCCCGCGATGCCAGGCTGGCCGACCGAGCCGCTAATTGTCATCGCCGCCTCCCTTATTGGGTGGACCCAGATCAAGAAATTTAACGAATTGGCATCGGCTTACACGTTGACAGCTCACGAGATCGGCTTGACTGCCGACCTTATTACGGACGCCAACTCGGATGAGGCATTCTCCGCCGCGGTGAACGAAGCCGAACTGGCTTTCTCACGGGAGCACACCCAGTGGGTTGCTCGTCAAAACAACTAAGAGACAACAATGGCATACAGCGATCCGACCTATGTAATATTTGACGGCGATGAAGACGCTTGGGCATACCGCTTTATGAAAGGGTGGAACGCCAGCGAGAATGTGAGTTTTGAATTCGCGAACGCTCACGATCTGGACAATATGACGAGCCGAGCACAGGACGAAGATTATGTTAAACGCAATCTTCGCAACAGAATGAATGGATCGAGCCAGGTACTTGTCCTGATCGGTGAGAAGACGAAAAACCTTTTTCGCTTCGTGCGCTGGGAAATGGAATTGGCTCTTGATCTAGGTCTGCCGATAATCGCAGCAAACCTTAACGGCTCGCGGCAACAAGATGTGAGCTGTCCGCCTATCATCAGGGACAAATGTGTTGTGCACGTGCCGTTCAAGATGAAGGCCATCAAGCACGCGCTAGCCAATTGGCCGAGCGAATTTCATCGGCTTTCAAACGCTCAGCGTGGCGATGGCGCCAGGAGCTATGGCGAAAGCACCTATCGCGATCTCGGCTTATAATCGCCACCTAAAAGCACTTAGCCGCCCAAACATCCTCGCCATCCGCTGGCGGCGACTAGCCTTAGCAACGTCCGCCAGCGTGTTCCGAGCTTGCCGAGCGATGATAAGAAGAGCACGACGTCCGATTTGCTGAGTTTGGCTGAAAGCTGCAGGTCATGTGCAACCTATTAGAGGAGCCCCGCTCGAAGCGTCGGATCGTCAGACAAGATCATGTCGCGCGAGGGCGCTGGTTTCGCGAGGAAAAGGAGCGGCTGTTCGATGTTTGAGGCTTGATCCAGCGTTTCGAGACTGCACGAGCGGCCAGCATTGATGGAGGCAGCTTTTCAGGCCGCGCAATTCTGTCGGCTCGCCCCCTCCTGCGAGCCGCAGCTCGGCTCGCCCTGCGCAGCAACCACGAATTTGCGATCGCAAGAAAGGCAACACGCTGACGATAGAACTTGGCGGCGCTGGTCGGCTGCGAATCAAGATGTCAATGGCAAGGAGCTCTCGCCGCGCGTCTTTGCCGGGCCGAACCTTCTGGCTATGCTCCTTCGAGAAGTCTGCCGAGCACCAGCCGCCGCACCGCCAAAGCTATCAATATGCGCGAGGGCACGACCTCAGCCTCTCAGCGCTGGCCAACCAGGTTGGAGCCTGTGCCGCGGCACGGAACCCGCTGCCTGCTGATCGAGGCGAATGTGCTTTGCCCCTGATCACCTCATTACCACCCTTGGGAAGGGCAAGACCGATCCGGACCGTCAGAATGTAAGGGATGACCGGCAGTTCGGCGGAACATGGCCGCCGGCGCTCTATCGTGCCTCGCGCGGCCGGCGGGAACAGCGTCCCGAGCGCTATTCATCCGTCAATATCGCCCGCTAATCGGGCACTATGCTGGGCGCATGCGCGTCGTAAGCTGTTCGTGTTTGCAGGACGCGCCCCCGACCCTCGGCTAAGGCGAAGGTGACGCCTTAGTTTTCACGGCAATTCGGGCCGATCCCGCGAATTTCACGGCGAATAACCTGCATTCCCGAGAAACTCAAGGGACGTTTCCGGTATGCTATTTGCTAAACAGGTGGCTGGCCGAGTGCCCTCCGCCAATTTATCGCGAGGAGAGGGACATGCGCTTGAGCAATCTGGGAACCGAGCAACTCCGGGAGAAGGATAGAAGCTTCGTCTTCCATCC
The DNA here is from genome assembly GCF_003998535.1 of Mesorhizobium sp. M7A.F.Ca.AU.002.02.1.1. Lineage (NCBI taxonomy): Bacteria > Pseudomonadati > Pseudomonadota > Alphaproteobacteria > Hyphomicrobiales > Phyllobacteriaceae > Mesorhizobium > Mesorhizobium sp. M7A.F.Ca.AU.002.02.1.1. The sequence goes on from NZ_RZPB01000002.1 coordinate 22,114, forward strand.
TTCTACGCATCTGGCCAAGCACAGCCGAGGCGAAACGCCAAATAGGATTATGGCCGGTGCGGAAGGCGTCTATATCTGGGACACCGAAGGCCGAAGGAGCCTCGACGGTTTCGGAGGACTCTACTGCGTCAACATGGGATATGGATGCACGGAGATCGCCGAGGCCATTGCCAGGCAAGCACACGAATTGCCGTTCGCGCACGTCTATGCCAGCCAAGGTACGGAGCCGGTCGCCCTGTTGGCAGAGGCCGTGGTCGAGTATTTCGGTCAGAACATGCGAAGGGTCTATTTCGGCCTCTCCGGTTCCGATGCCAACGAAACCAACATCAAGCTGGTCTGGTACTATAATAACATTCTTGGCCGGCCCGAAAAGAAAAAGATCATCTCGCGAAATCGCGGCTATCACGGGTCTGGATTGGTCACGGGTAGCCTAACTGGCCTTCCCTTCTTTCACAATTTCTTCGACCTGCCTCTGGATTTGGTGCGCCATACAACCACGCCGCACTATTACCGCCAGGCGCGTGTCGAGGAGAGCGAGGAAGCGTTCTCCCGGCGCTGTGCCGATGAGCTTGAAGCCTTGATCCTGGCCGAAGGACCGGAAACGGTTGCAGCTTTTATCGGAGAGCCGGTACTTGGGACAGGAGGTATTGTGCCGCCCCCCAAAGGGTACTGGACGTCCATTCAAGCGGTGCTCGACAAATACGATATCCTTCTAATCGCGGATGAAGTGGTCTGTGGCTTCGCGCGAACCGGCGAGAAGTTCGGTTCCCACCTGTATAACATGCGTCCGGATTTCGTGACCATCGCAAAGGGTTTGAGTTCCGCCTACCTCCCCATCTCCGGGTCAATCATTGGCGACCGTGTCTGGTCGGTTTTGGAACAAGGAACTGAGAAGCACGGCGCACTCGGCCACGGCTGGACATATTCGGGGCACACGCTTTGTGCCGCAGCCGCGCTCGCCAATATTCGACTGCTTAAAGAAAAAAATATTCTGGAGCATGTCCGCGATGTTGGACCGTATTGGCAAGACCGGATGAAGGCCGAGCTGGCGGGACATCCCATCGTTGGTGAAGTTCGCGGAGTGGGTATCCTGTCGGCCGTAGAGATGATGCGGGACCCAAAACAAAGGATACCATTCGAACCCGACCTTCAGGTCGGGGTGCGCACTGCAGCTGCTCTGTTTGAGAATGGTGTCATCGGACGGGCCATGCCGCATGGCGACATCCTCGGTTATGCCCCCCCCCTGATCATTACCCGAAAAGAGATCGACATCATTGTCGACGCGACGGTAAAGTCGGTCGATACCACCTATCGCGCGCTGAAGGCCGAGGGTGCCGTATGATTTTGCGATCGCGAAGGAGCGAGTCCGGAGGCAGGCATGTCCCTGCGCGCTACTGCGCCGAGCAGACCCAAAACTGTTGAATTCCAGATATCTGATCTTGAGCATGCTCCGGGCTATTTCAGTCACGATTTGTAACCGAATCAGTTCTGCCGCCGCTGTCCTGTTGCCCAACGACCAGGACCTCTGTGCGGCGCGCCCTGCGGGTGTACCTCCCCGCCGGCAGGGCGCCCTTTTTGACCCACGTAATCAGTATCATTATGGCCCGTGCGGGATCGAGGGTCTGGTAAAGGTCATCTGCACGTTCCGATGCAGATTGAGCTTAGACGTGCCCTTTACATCATTGCAGCGGGCCATAATCATTGCGGTGAATTTTATCACGTCAGGTATATAGAAGGACGATACTCACACGCCACCCCGTTCACAAGGAAAGGCATTTTAATATTGTTGAGACGATTTGCCTATCAAAGAAAAGAAAGCATCGCAACACTTCTTTGCGGATCACGGCGCCCCGGGTGGGGGATGAGCGGCTATCCGAATTGTTATGCTAATGCCGACCCAAATTCCTGCAAAAGCTGGGGTCAATGATGGCTTTTGGTCAGCGCAGGATGATTTCTCCTGATTTGGTCGGTGCAGGGGCGGTCATGATTTAATGCATGGAGATTCTCTGATTGAGCTGTTGAGATCATGAGGCGTCTGCCAGACGCCCATCGGGTGAGCCCAGCATGATTGGGATGACCGACGAAGATCGAAAGTGTGGCAGCATTCTGGAGCCCGGTCAGCCCAGCGACGCCCGCGAATTCAATCACGTTTGTCGGGACATACACGACGCAGCCGGAAGGCGTGCAGAAAGAGGAAGAATCGAGCGCGACGATGACGAGGCACATGCCACTTGTTTTCGAGACATTCCTTGAAAGACTGTCACAGAGTATCGATGAGGCAGATTTCCGGGATGCCATGGCTGAGGCGGCCGGACGACTTGACCTAATCTTCTTTGCCTACCTCTCCTTGCCAGCACGGCCTTCCGGCAAACCGAGGTTAATTTCAAACTATCCACCCCGCTGGACCAGACAGTATCTGGAAAATCAGTATGAGAAACTCGATCCTGTGGTCTTGCGTGCTCGAAATGGCGGCTGCCCGTTTCACTGGGGATCGAATTTGGGAGGCGATAAAATGTCGCCGGCTCAACAGCAGCTATTCGATGAGGCGGCTCAATTCAGCATCTGCTGCGGTTTGACGATCCCAATTGTCGATCTCCGCGGCCGCATCGCTGCGGTTACTTTTGCCGCCGATGAGCCTCGTCCAGTATTTCTTCGGGTCGCTGAGCGGTACGAACAAGCTCTTCAACTGATGGCGGCCTGCTTTCATCGTTGCGTTCGCCGCAAATTGCCGAGCGATCGAACAGTGGATGGGGTTTCGCTGACATCCCGCGAATATGAGTGCCTGAGGTGGGCAGCGCGGGGTAATTCAGCCTGGGTGACCGGCCGCATCTTGGGTATCAAGCCACGCACGATCGCTTTTCATTTGGACAATGCCAAGAAGAAGCTAGGCGTGCGAACCCAAAATCAGGCTATAGCCCTTTTGGGGTCCGAAGGGTCCTCAATTGTCTGAGAAGCTTTTTGATCCCCTTGTGCTCGGGCCATTCGATCGCGCGCTTTGTATCGAGCGTTGACTGGATGCCGAGATCTTCTGTTCCGCCGGCTCGGGCGATGCAGCCGTATTCTTCCAGTCCGCGCCGGTGATCATAGTCTATGGGTGCTCGAGCGGGTGTGTCGTCGCTGACGAGCTAGTTGTGGAGCCTCAACAGGTTGTCCTCGGTTAGAGCGAGGCGACTGATAGGTGTTTTGGACTTTAGGCTCCCGTGGGGACGGTGCCAATTGTATCTGTGCAGCCAGACCGGCAACTCTGCGGCGCGGTGATCTGAAGTCGGATAAGCGATGGCATAAGCCCATTCGCGCAGTGCTGTCTGGATGAAGCGCTCGGCCTTGCCATTGGTCTTGGGTGTATAGGGTCTTGTCCTGACGTGCTTGAGGCCGAGATCGCGGCAGGCCTTGGCGAAGGCCTTTGATCTGTAGCAGGAGCCGTTGTCGGTCATGACGCGGGCTATCGTGACGCCGAGGCTGGCGTAGTAGGCCACCGCCGCCTTGAGGAAGGCGATGGCGCTTTCTTTTTTCTCGTCGGGCAGGATCTGCGAGAAGGCGATGCGGGAGGCGTCGTCGATGCAGACATGGACGAACTCCCAACTGCTGCCGCGCGAGCTGGCATTGCCGGTGCGCTTGCCGGTAATGCGATGACCGATGCGCTCGAAACGACCGAGCTTCTTGATATCGATATGGATCATCTCGCCAGGATGCTCGCGCTCGTAGCGTCGGATCGGCTCGGCCGGTTCGATATCCCGCAACCGCGACAGTCCGGCACGCTTGAGAACCCGGCTAACGGTGGCGGGCGAGACGCCGACCTCATGGGCGATGTGCTTGCCGGTCCAACGTTGCCGCCGCAGCGCCATGATGCGCTCGGCGATCAACGCAGCGGTGGCCTGCGGCATATTGGCGGGCCGCGAGGAACGGTCGATCATGCCGGCCCGCCCTTCGGACTTGTAGCGCTCGACCCAGCGCGCCACGATCTTGGCCGACACGCCGTAGACACGCGCCGCATGGGCTTTGGAGAAAGCGCCTTCTATCACCGACAGCGCCATCTCCTCTCGACGCAGCGGTGTGAGACGGGCATTCTTATGGATGTTCATTCGGACCCTCCGGTGAGTGCTGAAGCTTGGTAACTCCAGTCTCCCCGGTCCGGTCCGAATGGACAACCTCCCGAAAGCTCACAGCTAGTCGTGCGGTTATATAGTTTCCGAGGATGGCCCGCTTGCATACCTGCCTGCCGGTAATCTCTAACCCTTGACTTAGGGCGATGGCTATCGGTTATGCGGCTTGAAAGCGAAGAGGTGGACCCTTCGTCGAGCGCCGGTACGATATGGAGTGCTGCTCCGGGCTAATACCCATCCAGACAGAGCGGAACCTTCTATCACGTCAGACGCTCGGACAGTTGCCAAACCCCGATTTCCTGGGAACTGAATTGTGCTCGCCACCGGGTCCATTTTGCCGGCGCGTCTGTGGTGCAGGCCCCGATCAGCCTGACCAATGGCACAGGAACGCTTCTATGACCGAGCACTGCGAATTTGTCAGCTGGCGAACAATTCCTTGTAGCCGCTCGTCACCATCCAGTTCGCACGGTCGAGATGACTACGAAGCGCCTTCCTGGCGCGCTCCGGTTCAAGTGCCGGATCAATGCCGAGGATCAGTTGGGCCATTTCCTCTTCGGGCGCCTCATCGGCTGAGGCGTCCAGGAGCCTCATATAGATGGTAAAGTGCGCCCTGTCGTAGGCGGTAAGACGGTCAGACCAAGGGACTTCGTCGAGCAGTGTTGAGCTTTGAGTCCTATCTGTTCCCGTTGATTGATTCATGTCTGCCGCGAACCTCGCATGTTGATCGCTGGATCCAAGGCAGAATATCCCAAAATGGGATAATCCGAAACGGGGATTAGTCGCTGAGCCGGTCTCTACCTGCCGGTTCACCTAAATGCCCAAATCTCTTCGATCTCCCCGCCACCAGCGGTTTCTGGCCCAGTTGATCTCACTGCGCAATGTCAAAGGGCTGACGCAGGCGCAGGTGGCTGAGAAGCTTGGTCGTCCGCAATCTTTCGTGGCGAAATATGAGGGTGGCGAACGGCGTCTCGATGTCATTGAGTTTCTCGACGTAACTGCGGCCCTCGATGCTGATCCGTGTGAGATTCTGTTGAGCCTGCGCACGTAGTGGGCGCCCGCGCCCATCACCGCGCGTGCCGTGTGCCGGTGGGTCGAGCCCCGATTTTCTTGGCTCTGGCGTCTCGACCATTCCGCTGCGCCTCCTAGCGCGTCGTTAGACTCTCGCAATTCGCTCTGTTTTGTGCCTTTCTCAGCAGGTGGCGCCGCATCCTTCTAGGCCCGCCGCGGCGTCCCGCAACCCTTAGCCAGCTGTGAGCTTTCAGTAGGTTGTCCATCCGGCCCTTCGGATGCGGTGCGGCTCAGACGGCGGACCCGTTCCTGTCATGATTCGCCGCCGCACCCATTCCTGGGAAGCAGCCATTGGCGAGCGGAGGACAAAATGATGAGACAGCGAAGCGCTGGGCCATCCGCGCTGTGGTGATACGTCGATGCATGGCGGTTGCGCGACTTCGTTGCTTGAAGCGAAGCGACCGCACCGCCCATTTCGTCAACTGGCGAACAAATCCTTGTAGCCGCTCGTCACCACCCAGTTTGCACGGTCGAGATGACTGCGAAGAACGTTGCGTGCGCGCTCAGGTTCGCGTGCCGGATCAATGCCGAGGATCACTTTGGCCATTTCCTCTTCAGTGGCGTTGTCGGCCGAGGCGTCCAGGAGCCTCATATAGGTTGTAAAGTGGTCCTTGTCGTAGGCTGTAATGCGGTCCGACCAGGGGACCTCGTCGGCGAACGGCGTGTTCGATCTGGGCTGCAACATCGCTAATTCTATCTCCGGCCAATGGACCCGCGAAGCCCTGTGCCTGCTAAATGTGGATTACATATTATAGTTGATAAACTCAAGCCGCCTGATCCGCTGGCTTGCGTGCATGGATATGCGCAAGTTGGTCGGACGGAATGTGCAGAGGATCAGGCAAAGGAAGCGCCTGACGCAGGAGCAGCTTGCGGAGATTTCCGGGTTCAGTCAGCAGTACATCAGCGGCTTGGAGAAAGGCCGAAGAAATCCGACAATTATCACGATCTATGAACTGGCATTGGCCCTCGGCGTCAGCCACATGGATCTGGTTCGGCCCGACAAACAGGCATGATACACCCGCCCTCCAAGTAGCTGGCCGCCTGATGGCGCGCGCCGGGTGCTCGTGAACCCAGGCTTTTCTTAGGGTCCCCCGGCAGCCCCTGCCATTTGGCTCGCCCTGGCCCGGCGCACCCTATTGGACAGTCGGCCGCTGCGGTTTTTGTCAGCCTTTCCTGGGGCGGTCGGCATTGCCTTTTAGGCCCGCCGCGGCCTCCCGCAACCTTCGCTCTCGCTTCAGGTCCTTCTCTTGGTTACGATCCTTCGGATGCGGTTCGCCTCTTTCAGCGGGCCTAATCGCTTTCTGCCGCCCACCCCACGGGGACAGCCACGCGAGACTAGTATGGAGCGTTGCGGTTAGCGCACGAACAGCAAAGGAACTGAAAAAACAGGCAACTGTCGAAGCATGGCTGAACCAGCCATCGTGTCGGCATCTTGGAGCCGCGTGTTCGCCTTGAGGCCCTGCCGGTAGGATCCCTGCAGTTGAAGTCATTGTCGGCATTCTGACAACAATGGACATGAACCGCCGAACTATCAAGGCGACCAGGTTGTTGTCTAGCAATGGTTTTCCGAATCGGCACGGCACTTGCGTTACCAAAAACAAGTACGCCGCGGCACGGATCGCCCAAGAGGCTGAACGACCTGATCTGTTTGACCCTCGCAGCAGGGGTGGATGGCTAACACAAAGGAAACTTTGAAGGTGGACGTTTTCGAAAGTTCTCCAATACCTGTCAGGAAAACACGGACGCCATCTTTCTCGGTGGATCTAGCCTTGCTGGGAGTCGCATTCGTTTGGGGGGCGAGCTATCCGGTCGGGAAAGGCGCACTGTTCTACGCGCCGGTTTCGATACTTGTTCTTTATCGCTTCCTGATTACTACGATCATTACGGCAGTGGCTGCAAGACATGAGATCGCATTGGTCTCCTGGGGCGATTTCATCCGCGGCTTCGCATTGGGAACAATACTTTTTTGCATCTTTATTGCTGAAACTTACGGCGTTGCATCGACAAGCGCAATGAACACGGCCTTGATCATATCGCTTTGTGTGATTTTCACGCCGAGCATCGACTATGGGCTATCACGGCGACTTCCACCTACGGGCATTTTGGCAAGTGCTGCCATAGCGTGCATCGGTGTCGGCATTCTCACTGGCGGGATCAGCAGGTTCAGCCCGGGTGACGCGCTTGTCTTGGGGGCCGCGATTCTGCGAGCGGTTATGGTCGTTTCCACCAAACGCCTTCTGGCCGGCCGGCAGATTTCATCTGCAGCCCTGACGGCCATCCAAGGATCGACGGTGGCAACACTTACTTTCGTTTTGGCCGTCGCTCAGTTCGGAATTTCAGGCCTTGTTGTGAGGGCCACCCTTCAGTTTTGGGGCGCTGTTGCCTTCCTTGCACTCTTCTGCACCCTCGCTGCATTCTACATTCAAAATGCCGCAGTGAGAAAATCCACACCGACACGGGTTGGCTTCTTGATGGGAACAGAACCTTTTTTTGGTTTCGTTCTAGCGCACCTTCTTCTGAATGAGCCTTTGACAGTACCGAGCTTGATAGGCGCAGGCCTCGTCCTCGCTGCGACGTTTGCTGGCATCTGGTTTGAGAGCAGGACATCCAAATGAACCCCATCTTGGCTTCCACCAAACCCGCCATCGGCGGCATTTCGAGTTTTGAAGATCTGGAGGCTTTTCCGGACCGAACCGCACCAGTTGCAACCATGTTCAGCGGCGGTCTCGACAGCACCTATCTTCTCTACAAGCTGCAAAGCCTTGGCTTTGCGAACATTGAAGCTGTCGCAGCGGATGTCGGAACGCGCATCGATCAGCCTTTGTTGGAACGGACGGCAGCCATGTTCGGCGCGCGCTTTGTCTGCCTCGAAGGGCGGGATGCCTTTGTCGAACAAGGCGTGAAATCAGCCATTCGAGCCCACGCCAAGTACCTTGGCATCTATCCGTTGAGCAGTTCGTTGAGCCGTCCCATAATCGCATCTTTGGTTGTTAATCATGCTAGGTCAATCAACTCACGGCTGGTTCTTCATACAGCAAACCTTTCTCAAAACAGTCTTCCGCGCCTTAACAATAGCATTAAGCGCTCAGGATTTTCCGGCAACTTCGGCAGTCCGTATGAATGCTCTGTGATATCCCGACAACAGAAGACCTCCGACCTGTCCAAGTGTGGAGCGACTTTTGTGGCGGACCGCACGTGGAGCGCGGACGAAAACCTCTGGTGTCGGGAATTCGAGTCGGGGCCTTTGGAAGATCCCGAGAACTTTTCCATCCCCGAGGAGGCATTTGCTTGGACGCGCCACATTCCCGCAGAGCAGCCGGTAGAGATCAAACTCGGGTTTGCAGACGGAAGTCTCGTGTCAATTGATGACCGTGATGTTGCATTGGTCGACGCAATCCCGTTCCTGAATAACACGGTCGGCAAATTCGGGCACGGCCGCTTTGTCGGGCTTGAACACATCACAACCGGCCAAAAGGTTCTCGAAGTCCGCGAGGCCCCTGCCGCGGCCATTATCTTCGACGCGCTGCGTCACCTCGAAACCGCTTCTCTTGACGTGGCATCAATCGTTTTGAAGCAAGGGCTTGAGCAAGCCTGGTCCCAAGAGGCGGTTTCAGGTGCATGGGGCAGTACTATTCACCAGATGTGCGAACGGGCCATTGCATCCGCCCTCGAGGGCGTTAGCGGGAGCGTCAGCTACATAGTCGATCACACACGCTTTTTACCTCGGTCGATCCGAGCCAGGACGCCGAGATACATTAGGGACCGCGACCTTTGGGAATACCAAGCCGCAACCCACATAGCGTTGTCCAAAGCGTTCCGTCCTCGCCAAGTCACCAAAAGGGAGACACCCGTGGAAAACAACGCACCCCAGGCGCCGGCCAACCTCAGTCAACAATGCACTGACGGTCTGGTGACAAATGGATGGTGGTTTTCAAAAGGCGAGCGCGCCGAAGCCTGCTTTGGCATCGAAATTGATGCAGCCTGGAAGAACTTTGCTGACCATTGGAATCGACTTCTTCTCGATGAATACATGCGTGACGGCGGAACATATCGTTACCGGCGCTATAGCGCTTTTGAATATGACGCGACTGACGGAATCTTTAGGCTCCTACCCCACGCCCCCTACGAACAATCAAAAAGTGTCAATCATCTGAATGGCGGCTTCAAGCGCCACTTCGAGCCCCTTGAAAACTCCTTTATAGACCATCCCGTCTTAGAAAAGATTCTGACAGGTTTCTGCAGAATTCTATGTGAAGCCGCCCGACATGATCGTTGGAATATCAAGATCCATCCCTACCGGATTGTCGCGCGCGATGGTGTAAATGGCAAACCGGCACCCGAGGGCCTTCACCAGGACGGGGTGGACTTCATTGCTTGCTATATGATTGGGCGGGTCAACGTCACCGGCGGCATGAGCATGATCACCGACGCCTCAAAGGAGTTCCTCGGCGAGGTCGAAATGAACTCCCCGAATGATTTTGTGATCTGCAACGACCGCGAAACCTTTCACGATGTATCGTCGATTGTGGCCGAAAACCTGAAAATGCCGTACGCTTATCGCGACGTCCTTGTGATCGCCTTCGAGAAATTATAACGCCCAGCGCGCCGAGAGCATTTTCAACAAGGTTCAATACTGCTTGGTATCCTCTCGGGTGTTCCTGGTGCGGGAACAATGCAGGATTAATTTCTTGCATCTAAACACCTAGATAGCAGTTTCGCCTCTCTGGTATGATGGTTTTTGGCCTCGCGGATCTCGCGTAATACGAATGACCGTGGACACCCCCGATCTTCGCAAGAAAGTGAGAAATTATCCTCATGCTGTCCGACGAGGTGGTCTGCGGCTTCGGAGGCACCGGGAACTGGTTTGGTAGCCAGACATTTGGGATGGAACCGGACATGCTCTCGATCGCCGGGGGGCTTTCATCCGGTCACCTGCCCATTGGCGGCGTCATTATCTCGACAAGATTTATCAATGCGCCGCTGACGAGGCCCACAAGGTCGGCGTGTTCGGTCACGGTTTCACCTACTCCGGTCATCCGGTGATAGCGGCCGTCGCCGCCGAGGCGATCAGGATCTACAGCGAGATCGATTTCGTGACCCAGGCGCGTCGTCTCGGCGATCACTTGCATGGAGCCCTCGCGGACGCGCTCGGCGACCATCCGCTTGTCGGTGAAGCCCGCGGCCGCGGCTTCATCGCGGGGGTTCAGATCGTCGAGGATCGTGCGCCCGTCGCGTCTTCGCGCCCGAGCTGAGGATCGGCGATGTCGAGCGGCGGTGCCGCGAGCACGGCGTCATGATCCGCAATATGGGAGAAGTGCTTGGAATCTGTCCGCCCTATATAATCACCGAAAGCGAGATCGACCCCTTGGTTGACGGCATTCGTTCTGCACTCGACGGCGCCGCTGCTGCGAATTCCCGGGTCGGTCGGGTGGCATGAGTTCCAGCATTAAGACCGACTGCTTCACTTCAGTGGATATTATCGAGCAAACGCTCACCCGAGGGGTGCACTTCATCCGTGTCCGGTACAAAACGTCACCCATGTCTCAGGTCGGGCACGCCGCTCGCCAACGACACCGAGTTCGGCCTCGCGGCCTACTTCTACACCGGCGATCTCGGTCGCGCCTTCCGCGTGATGGAAGGACTGAAGTACCGGCGTCAATGAAGGCCTGATCACCACGCCGGAGGTGCCGTTCCGCGGCGTCAAGGAATCGGGCCTCGGCAAGGAAGGCGGCCTCCAGGGCATCGTGGATTATCTCGACACCAAACATGTCTGCATCGGCGGTCTCGGCGTCTAGTGGTTCCCGCCTGACATAGGAGTCCAATCAGAGATTCCCTTTCTGGCCTGCGCGTGCGAGTCTGGCGCATGCGCACAGGAAGATCGTTCACCGTTTCGTCGGCCGATCGCGTCCGTCTGACGGCGCTGATCAGGGATCGCAACGCCCCGCAAAAGCATGTCTGGCGCGCCGAGATAGTGCTTTTGCCCGCCGACGGCGTCGGCACCGGCGAGGTCATGCGCCGCATCGGCAAGTCGAAGACCGACGTCTGGCGCTGGCAGGAGCGCTTTGCCGCGGAAGGCTGTGACGGGCTGCTGCGCGACAAGACGCGACAGTGGCGCATTCCGCCGCTCGGTCCCGATGTCGGCGAGCGCGTCGTGGCACTGACGCTTGCCGATCCGCCGGGCGAGAGGACCCACTGGACCGCCGACATGATGGCGCAAGCCGCCGCAATCAGCGCCAGCGCCGTCAGGCGCATCTGGAAGGCGCATGGTCTCGCACCCCACCGCTGGCGCCAGGTTCAAGCTCTCCAATGATCCGAAGTTCGTCGACAAGTTGCGCGCCGTCGTCGGCCTCTATCTCGATGCGCCGGCCCATGCCATCGTTCTGTCGGTCGATGAAAAGAGCCAGATCCGGCGCTCGACCGCACCCACCCGGCCTGCCGATGAAGAAGGGGCGGCTCGGTACGATGAGGCACGACTACAAGCGCAACGGCACCACCACCCTGTTCGCCGCCCTCAACGTCCACTATTGTCCCGTTGACGAGAATATCATCTTAGTTGCTTGTAAAAATTTGTTCTCCACTTCCGTCTCCATCGTATCTCAGTCAACGCGATGGAGCAGGAAATGACTACAAACATTGTGAAACTGGAAGAAGGCAGGGCAATCGGCTCTAATCGTGACGTGCCGCTGTCAGATCATGAGGCGGAAGCCCTAGGGCATCTTGCGGTGGCGCTGAGTGGCATTTCGACGACCATTCGGTCCGCCGCCTACAAACACGCGCTAAACTCTAGTCACGCGATGAAGCCCCTAAAGGAGACGGAGGACGCGCTTACCGACTACGACGCCTTGGCGAGGGCGGCGGGCCGAAAGCAGCCGAAAGCGGCGGAGGAGGACGACAGGAAGGGGGACGCCCTAGCGAGAGAGGCCGCCGCACAGGTCAGCAGGGTCGATCAGACCCGATCTTCCCGCTGGAGCAGACCGCGAAGGGTACCGGTGGCATCAACGGACTACGTTCGGCAGGTGGTCATGGCAGATAGTCAGCTTGGAGCAGTGTCGGCACTGGTAAACGCGCGGCGAGTGGCTCCAGAACGCTTCCATGCTTCTGTTCCCAGTGTAGATAATAATCCGGATGCTCCGCTTCTGACCTCTTTTTCGGACTATCTGAGCAGGGTGTGCGGACTGGAGTCAAAGTCCCGCGAAGGCGTTCTCCTGGGCAGCCGCCGCTTTCTGGATTGGTTCCATCACCACCATTCCCGGCCAAGCCCTCGGCGCGTTGACGGCTGAGCATGTCCTTGCCGCTGTCGAACATCGGCTGTCACTATCGGCGACCTCCGGTACCCGCACCGGCAGCAACTTCTCACATCGTATTGGGCTGGCCACCACGACCAGAATCTCGCGCGCGTCGTCCCCAGGACGCCCCACTGGCGTTTGGCTCATCTAACCCTCGAACTCGGCTACGGCCCGTCGACGGTCTTCTTCACATGGGTCGGATTCGACGAAATGGACGAGGTCACAGGCGACGGCCATGCTGAACTGCTCGACGACGGCTCCATCGACATCACCTTCTATCACAACGGCGACGAGGCAATCCTCAAGGCCAAACGGGACACTTCTTCAACGGCCTGCTAGGAGATCCGTGTTCGCCTTGCGCTGACAAAGAAGCTCACACATGACGTCCGGGAGACGATGCTGGCAAATGGTCTGGCTGAAGCATTCCACCCACAATACCAAAGCCCGTCCCGATCCAAAGCGCTTCTAAGCACTCCACCTCAGGCGCAAGGCCGGTTGGCCAGTGCATCTTCTTGGTCCGCCGGAAGAGAACCCCGCCCGACAATAGCTTCATGAGGTCTTGCGCTGCAGTGTCGACCGTAAAAAAGGGCGCGCGAGGCGCCCTTCATTTAAACCGGCAGTCGGGAAGCAGACTTCACTCTGATATTCAAAAGCGGTAGGTGACACCTGCGCCTATCAGCCAGGGATCGAGCTCCGCCTTCCCCGTCAGCTTCGCGCCGGTCACCGTGACGTCGAAGTCCGGCTTCAGGAAAAGCTTCTTCACGTCGAAGTTGAGGCCCCAGTGCTGGTCCACCATGTAGTCGAATCCGACCTGCAGCGCCGTGCCGAACGTGTTCTTCACCTTGAGAGCATCAGCGCTGCCAGTGTCCTGGTTGTAGAAGATCGTGTAGTTCACGCCGGCGCCGACATAAGGCTTGAACGCGCCGAGATCGGTAAAATGGTACTGCAACGTGAGTGTCGGCGGCAGCAGCCAAACTTTGCCGATGTTGCCCAACCCTCCGATCGTCCCTTGGCCCGCGATGTTGGCATAAGTGGTACCGAGTATGAGTTCGGCGGCGATGTTGTCGGTGAAGAAATACGAGATATCGAGTTCCGGCGTCACCGTGTCCGAATACGAAAGACCGGAGCCGGGAAGCGTATCAACGTAGCCCAGATCTTTCGTAACGACGCCCAACGCCCGCAGGCGGACCTGCCAAGGGATTGGCGCTTCGGTGACCGAGGCTCCCGTCTCCGCCAGGACGGTCTCTGCTTGCGCAGGCTCCGCGGCGACGGCCTGCTGTCCCACCATGATCAGGGCCACCGCCGCTGCTGTTGCCCGCGCTACGCCCATTCGCGTTCTCGCCATGAGATTCACTCCTTGATGTTCAGAAAGGATGCACTGCACTATTTCGTCTCCTGCTCGAATGAATTGTTGATGGACCTCAAATGCCCCTCTTGCGTTGCAACGCGTTCCGCCGTCTCCGGAGGGTGATCGTTGAAGCCGATTGCGCTGCGGAGAAAATTGGTGCCTAGACTGATGAATGCGGCTTGCTCCCGATTGTCCTCGCCGCAGCCGTGCCCGCCTGCGCTGGCCTCGTAGAAGTAAGCGGGATAGCCAAGAGCCTGCAGTTTTGCGGCCATCTTGCGCGCATGGCCCGGATGGACGCGGTCGTCGCGTTTCGTGGTGGCGATCAGGATAGGCGGATAGGGCTGTCCCGGCGCTGCGGCGTGATAGGCGGAGATTTCCTTCAGGAAAGCCCAATCGTGAACCTTGTCCGGATCGCCATATTCGTCGATCCAGCTCGCGCCCGCCAAGAGCTTGGTGTAGCGACGCATGTCGATAAGCGGTGCTGTGCAGAACAGAGCCCCGAAATGCTCAGGATAGCGGGTCAGCATGTTTGCGATCAGCAGGCCGCCATTTGAGCCACCCTCGGCGGCAATCCGCCTCGGCAGGGTGATGCCCCTTCGCACGAGGTCGGAGGCAACGGCGGCGAAATCGTCGTGGGCGAGACGCTTGCCCTCCCTGCGCCCGGCTTCGTGCCAGCGGGTGCCGAACTCGCCGCCGCCGCGGATGTTCGCCTCGACACACGTGCCACCGCGCTCGAGCCACAGCTTGCCCAGCGGGGAGTTGTAGTAGGGCAGGAATGATACGCCGAACCCGCCATAAGCGGAAAGGTGAATCGGAGCATCTCCGTTCCCGTTCGCCGGACCAACCTGCGTATAGGGGATCAGCTCATGATCGATAGAGACTGCCTCGTGGCGCGTGACCACCAGTCCGGATGCATCGAAATTCTCCGGGCTGCGCTTCAGGATTGCTGAAGCGCTGAGAGACGGCGCGGCATTCAGATCGAACAGCAAGAGCTGCGGCGGCGTGATCGGATCCTGAGCACAGATCAGGACCTCTCCATTGGTCTCGTGAACTGCCGCATCGAATGACCAGACGTCGACAGTACCTTCGGCGGGCAGGGTGTTCAGGACTCGGCGCGTCCATTCCTGGTGGCCGGGAGTGAACATCTCGAAACGCGGTGCGAGATTGACGAGGTAAGAGATAATGAGCTTCCCGTCATTCCAGAAGAATGACTGCATGGAGCGCCTTTCCCCTGGTTGAAACAGGGTCTCAAAACGGCGTCCGCCGGCGAGGAAAGTGGAAAGCGAGATGACGATCAGCGCGTCGGCGGGATGGGTGGTGCCTCCCACCGTCCAGGGCTTGCGCGGCCTTACCGCCAGCCAGTCGCCGAAGACCCGCCACGACGCGTCGCGAGGAAGATCGATCTGCCTCCTCGGCCCGCTCCTATCGCCGATCCAGCTGATCTTCTCGAAGAAGGCCGGCTGCTCGATGAACCAAAGGCGCTCGCTGCGGCCGGTGCGGTCCGAATGACCAGACACTTGGAAGCTTTCGAACCCGGCCTCGAAGATTGCCGGCGTGGTGAGGGGATCCGCGTCACGCTTCCACAGTCGAACTGTGCGCGCAT
>NZ_RZPB01000300.1:0-6902 GCF_003998535.1 Mesorhizobium sp. M7A.F.Ca.AU.002.02.1.1
GTGTTCGCCTGATGGGTTATTTGAGGACAGCGGCATGAATTTTCTGGTGACGGGCGGTGCTGGCTTTATCGGTTCGGCGGTATGCCGGCATCTATGCGCCAACCCGGCCTATCGGGTGACCAATCTCGACAAGCTGACCTATGCGGGAAACCTGGCCTCGCTGCGGCCGATCGAGAACGCACACAATTATCGCTTCGCGCAGGCCGATATCTGCGACGAAAGGGCCGTGCTCGACATCCTCCGGCGCGACGATATCGACATCGTCATGAACCTTGCCGCCGAGAGCCATGTCGACCGCTCGATCGATGGGCCGGGCACTTTTATCGAGACCAACATCGTCGGCACCTACAAGATGCTCAATGCCGCGCTGGAGTACTGGCGCGGCCTGCCCGAGGACAGGAAGAGCCATTTCCGCTTCCATCATGTCTCGACCGATGAGGTGTTTGGCGATCTTCCGTTCGATGGCGGCATGTTCGTCGAGGAAACGCCCTACGCGCCATCCTCGCCCTACTCCGCCTCGAAAGCGGCCTCGGACCATCTGGTGCGGGCCTGGCACGAAACCTATGGCCTGCCGGTCGTGCTTTCCAATTGCTCGAACAACTACGGACCCTATCACTTTCCCGAAAAGCTGATCCCGCTGGTCATCCTCAATGCGCTCGACGAAAAGCCGCTGCCGGTCTATGGCGCCGGCGCCAATGTGCGCGACTGGCTGTTCGTCGAGGATCACGCACGCGCGCTGGAACTTGTCGCGACCAGGGGACTGTCCGGCGAAAGCTACAATGTCGGCGGCAATTCCGAGCGGACGAACCTTGGCGTCGTCGAGACGATCTGCGATCTGCTCGACAGCAGGCGGCCGCGGGCAGGGGGCAAGAGCTATCGCGACCTGATTTCCTTCGTCACCGACCGCCCCGGTCACGATCGCCGCTATGCCATTGACGCCTCGAAGATAGGCCGGGACCTGGGCTGGACGCCCAATGAGAATTTCGACAGCGGCCTCGCCAAGACCGTCGACTGGTTTCTCGACAACAAATGGTGGTGGGGACCGATCCGCGAGCAGCGCTACGCCGGTGAACGGCTGGGCGAAGCACGCAAGGGGGCGGCGTGAGGCTGGTTGTCACCGGACGCGACGGGCAGGTCGCGGCAAGCCTCCTGGAGGCCGCCCAGGCGGCCGCCGGCGTTGAGGTCATCGCCATTGGCCGTCCGCAACTCGACCTTGCAAGACCCGACACGGTGATCGAAGCCATCGCGGCCGTGAAGCCGGATATCGTCGTGTCGGCTGCCGCCTACACGGCGGTGGATCAGGCCGAGGACGAGCCCGATCTGGCATTCGCGGTGAACGCCGTCGGCGCCGGCAAGGTGGCGCAAGCGGCGGCGCTGCTTGGCGTTCCCGTCATCCATCTATCGACCGACTATGTCTTCGACGGCACCGCCCATGGCGCCTATGTCGAGACCGACGCCACTGCACCGCGCAGCGTCTATGGCGCCTCCAAGCTTGCCGGCGAACAGGCGGTTGCATCGGCCAATCCGCGCCATCTGATCCTGCGCACGGCATGGGTCTACAGCCCGTTCGGCAAGAATTTCGTGAAAACCATGCTGCGGCTGGCCGCTGACCGCGACGAGATTTCGGTTGTGGCCGATCAGTGGGGAAATCCAACATCGGCACTTGATATCGCCGACGGCATCTTTCATATGGCGCGGCACCTCAAGGCGGACCTGAAGTTTGCGGAGTGGGGCGTCTACCATGTGGCGGGCGACGGCGACACAAATTGGGCCGAGTTTGCACAGCGCGTCTTCGTAACGAGTCTGGAAAGGGGCAGGCCGTACGCTGCGGTGCGCGGCATTTCGACGTCAGACTATCCGACGAAGGCGAAACGTCCTGCGAATTCACGCCTCAACTGCGGTAAAATGGCCGCTACGTTCGGCTGGCGGTGCAGATCTTGGTACACCGCGTGCGACGAGGTGGTTGAGCGGCTGACGGCCCGTTTGTAGGACCTTGCCAAAGTCATCTGATTGCAGTGTCAGGCCACGATGATACGAGCGGCAACCACACAGATCAATATCGACTCGCCTGGAGTACTTGCGAATGAAGGATGCCAACCACGGACCAGATGTCGTCGGGAAAAGCTACCTAGAGACGATCGCCGATATCCACTCGGCCCTAAGGCCGCGATCCTATTTCGAAGT
This sequence comes from Mesorhizobium sp. M7A.F.Ca.AU.002.02.1.1, assembly GCF_003998535.1. Taxonomy (NCBI): domain Bacteria; kingdom Pseudomonadati; phylum Pseudomonadota; class Alphaproteobacteria; order Hyphomicrobiales; family Phyllobacteriaceae; genus Mesorhizobium; species Mesorhizobium sp. M7A.F.Ca.AU.002.02.1.1. The sequence continues at coordinate 2,185 of NZ_RZPB01000300.1, forward strand.
TGGAGTCCAGTTTGGAAATACTCTTGAGCTGGCCAAGTGTGAAACGGTAGCGGTCGATCCCTACTTTGTCTGTGCAAAGAACATCATTGGCTCCAAGCCCCGCTGCTTTCTCTATCAGCAGACCAGCGACGATTTTTTCAAGAAAACGCGTCCGAGCAAGATTTTGGGCAAGCCTGTAGATTTGGCCTTTCTAGACGGCATGCATCTGTTCGAGTTCCTCCTGCGCGACTTCATCAACACCGAAAGAGAGTGCGCGGAAGGCTCAATCATTCTGCTGCACGACTGTCTCCCTCCCGGCTACAAGATGACCACCAGGGATATGAAAACGGCGATCGAACCTGCTGACAACAACTTTCCAGGGTGGTGGGCAGGTGACGTATGGAAGGTAGTTCCCACCCTGCTGAAGTATCGTCCCGATCTATCCGTGACTGTCACGGACTGCGCGCCGACCGGGTTGGTCGTCGTTACCAATCTCAACCCCGAGAGCACGGTTCTGCAGGACGCCTATGATGATATCTTGAAGACATTCAAAGCTGACAATCGGGACGAGTATGACGACTATTGGAAGTCGGTCAAAATCGTTCGTGAAACGGCGCTCAATATCGCGGCAAGGCACCGGCCGTTCGACGGATGCGGAAAGAGTTCCTGATATGGAAGCGATGGCCGAGCGGGTGACTGGGTTGGTCTCGTCTGCCCCCCGCGCGCCCGCTCCTATAAGTCGGAAGATCGCATCTTTTCGAAAGGCGACAGCCCAATTGACTCTGCGACGCTGTCAGCGCAAGTAGGTTTTCACTTTTCCGTTATCTGGATGTGATACCTGCATGATACCTGCTCTATTCCTTCATATTCAGAAGACCGCCGGGACGTCCATACTTGCAAAGGCATCCGAGCTGTATGGTCGAGAAAATTGCTGCATGCACGGCGATTATCTCAGCCGCACACCGGAACAACTCGAACCCTTGATGATGGTATCCGGCCATTTCGGTTTCGATTACGCTGAACGCTTCATGACGGGACGTTACAGCTTTACCTTCCTCCGGGATCCCGTTGAACGGCTGCTTTCATATTACAGCTACTGTCGTGGCGCGACGAGAGATGAGTATGAAATCAATACGTTGGCACATGACAACGATGCTGAAATGTTCTTTCGGGCAGGAGAGACGGCTGACTCCAAGTTCGCTTCGCACATGTGGAATCATCAAGCATGCCAACTGGCGTCGGGCTGGGGCGCCTCGTTGGTCGGCAAGAGCGATATCGAGCCAGGCGGGTTGCCGCCGGACGAGCTCCTCGATCGGGCCAAAGCCAACCTAGCTCGCTTCGATTACGTTGGGCTGGTGGAGAATTTCGAGGCCGACAACGCCGCAATCTTCGCCGCGCTTGGCGATACATCGTCGAACGTTTTCCGGATCAACGCAGCGCCGGTCCGAACGATGCGAGAAGAACTGCCGTCATCGACCCTGGACCTGTTGGCGACGTTGACCGAGATCGATCAGCAACTCTACGGCTGGGCGGTCCGATGGCGGGCGTCAGCGTATCAAACCCATAGAGATGGTACTGCGGCGGTTGCCGAATACGGGGCACGGCGTGCGTCACGCCGTGGCTAGCACGAAGCAGCGCTGGCTTCGAGGATGATCGAAGCGAACTTCTCTTTCGATGTGCCAGCCTGTCGATCCCGCCATAAACTCAATGTCGGCGACCTTATAATGATACGGGTCCGCGTCACCGTAAGTGGTTATGCCGCCTCTCGGATGTGAGATAGGCCGCCACAATGGCAGGCCATCATCACACACAAAAAAAGTCGCGAACAACCTACCGTCAGTCGCCATTGTCGGCCGAAGCTTCTCAAGGCAAGTTCGAATGAGGTTGATTGGCAGGTGCGTGAACAGCGACAAGGCCAAGGCGTAGTCGAACGTGGTACCCAATTTGCCAACGTCAAAATCACCGGTCACCAGCAGATTGGCCCGCGACACTTTGTTGGCCAGTCCCAACGGCGCCAGTTCCCTGTCGTATCCGGCGTCCATGATGCTAGCATTTATGTCCGCGCCGAAATAATTACCCGCGTCAAGATAATTGGCGAAGTGGACCCCGCCCCGGAAACTGCCGCAGCCAAGGTCAATCAGCCTGTGACGGGGCTGCAGGCCATTATCGACCAGCAAGTCGAATTGCAAGCGGCCGATTTCATCCCACATTCCACCGATGATCTGGCGATGGTCGCCTGACTCCATCGCTCGGGCGATGGCGTCCGTGCGATGATAAGCGCTTGGAAGTCTTTGATCGTTGGTCATCGAACGGTGCCCCGAATGGATGCGGAACAAATTCAGGCGGCTGCAATCTTGCGAACTAGGGGCGTGTCCGAGGTCAAATCAGCGGGGGTCAACTTGAAGGTCATTCCCAGGCTGAAGAAGCCGTAGTCAATCTCATCCGGGGCCGGCATAACCTTGAAGATCACGGCATCAAGTATGCGATGAAGGTATTGTCTTTCAAAATTTGCATTCCCCATCGCTCCAACGTTGATGAAATAAACTCCGGCCCGTAGCAGGCACTTAAACTCAAAGTTGACCTGCACAGACTCGCCTACCCCTAAGCTCTTCAGCCGAAGATCCGGCACCCGATCAGTATTTCCCCCACACAGTTCCACACCGTAAGGGGATTTGAACAGGGTGCCAAACGCGAGATCGTCGACGTCCGTGGTTGCAGTGAAGGTATATTGCACCGCGTAGACACAGCCTTGGGTCAGCACGTTGACCATTTCCCCACCGGTGTTGACAATCCGCACGTCGGCAATGCGCCCACCAGTCTCTTCATAGGGCGTGATGGTCTGGCTGGTAAGCGCAGGGTCCCAAAAACCATCATCAACGATCTCCGACTGTTCGGGTCTCTGCGTCGGCAACTTCGTCGCTGGTGCATGATTGCCAATCACCGGCGGGCCGTCCGAATCGCTAGTGCCGGCAAGCGTCTTGATCTCTTCACGCACTTGTCTGGCCTCTTCGCCACGAAGATTGACAAGCCGCTGATATTGGCTGGCCACCCGCTTGGGTGTGCCCTCCAATATCTTCTCGCCGCCATCGATGAGAATTGCGCTGGTACACAATTGAATGATCGTCTGGGCGCCATGCGAGGTAAACAGGATAGTAGCTCCGGCGTCCTTGATCTGCTCGATGCGGGCCATGCATTTGCGCTGGAACGCCTCATCGCCCACCCCAAGCGCTTCGTCGACGACCAGGATGTCGGGATCGACATTGATCGCGGTAGCGAAGGCAAGTCGCATATACATGCCGGACGAATAGGTCTTGACGGGCTGATCGATGAAGTCGCCGATCTCCGCAAATCTTTCGATCTGCTCGAAACGCCAGGCCATCTCCTCCCGTGGGACGCCGAGAATGGAGGCATTGAGGTGGACATTCTCACGCCCGGTGAATTCGCGATTGAAGCCGGCACCGAGTTCAAGCAAGGCCGCGATCCGGCCGTTGACTTCAACCGTACCGCTGGTCGGTGGAAGCGTTCCGCAGATCACTTGCAGCAGCGTGGATTTTCCCGATCCATTACGGCCAATGATGCCAATCACTTGGCCGTGGCCGAGTTCGAAGGAGATGTCGTTGAGAGCCGCGAAGTCCTTGTAATAGCGGCGGGGTTGCATGCCCACTAAACGTTCCAATCGCGGCACGATCATCTGCTTGAAGCGGTCTTCCGGCCGCTCGAACATCGTGTATCGCTTGGTGACGTTGCGAACCTTGATCGCAAAGGGCCGGCTATCGCGCTCAGATGACATCGGCAAATCCCCCTCGTGTCTTCTCGAAGAACAGCCTGCCTAGCAGCGCGACGATCAAGGCAACGCAGAAATAGGCGGCCAGCGCCCACCATGAAGGCAGGGTATCCATGAGGACGACGGCACGGAAATTTTCGATCGGCACCGTCAGCGGGTTTAAAACCACCCAGGGCCGAAGCCATTCCGGCATCGATGTTCGGGGCGTGAACATGGGCGAGAGAAACATGGACGCCGTCAGAACCGGACCGATCATCTGGCTGATGTCGCGAAAATAGACCCCCAGAGAGGCCAAGACCCACGCAATTCCCTGCACCAGCAGGACGAAAGGAACAATCGTAAGGGGAGCGAGCAAGATATAGAGCGACAGGCTTCCGGTTATGATCAGGGTAAAGACCAGCAGCACGGCCAGACTGATTCCGAGTTGCACCATCGCGGAACCGGTGACCACCGCCGGCAGAATTTCGATCGGAAAGACGATCTTTTTCACGAAGGTCGCGTTGTTCAATATAGCCCCCGTCGATTTGGACAGAACCTCGGCATAGAAGTTGAAAAACATGAGGCCACAAAACAGGGCAAGCGCAAAGAATCCGACGGAGTGGTTCTGGTTGGCACCTGCGGCGGCCCATTTGACGCCGAACACGGAGCCAAACATCAGGGTGAAAACGGAAAGGGTGAGCAACGGCGTTAACAGCGCCCAACCAATCCCGAAAAACGAACCCTTGAACCTGCTGCTCACGTCCCTGCGAACAAGATTGGACAAGACCTGAAAATCGCGCTGACTAATCATCGGGTGGCCTTGTGTAGCTCTTTTATCGCCTGATCGATGTGGTCCATGGCCACTTCAACGTCAACCGTGGACTGCATGGCATAGGTCTTTGGCTGCCACGTTTCAGATGATCCATTAGAGTCACATAATATGACATTGTAGTCGAACTTCTTCAGGGCACAGATA
>NZ_RZPB01000301.1:0-6886 GCF_003998535.1 Mesorhizobium sp. M7A.F.Ca.AU.002.02.1.1
GTGTCGAGGCGATCAATCTTGCGGTGGCAGGAGGCATTTTCGTTCCTGCAAGTAGTGTCCTGTCCATGCGGCACCTGATAGATTCAGGCAGCCTTGAAACACCTTTGACAGGCATGTTCACGCTCAGACAGGCTGAGGTCGCCCAGGCGCTCCGACGCGGCAAGGCGAACAAGATCATCGCCTATGAGCTGAACCTGAGAGAAAGCACCGTGAAGGTGCACATCCGCAACATCATGAAAAAGCTTAAGGCGACCAACCGGACGGAAGTCGCTTACAAGGTCAACGATCTCTTCGCCGAAGGATCTCTGGCTGTGGAGTGACGAAGCAAATGAGACGCTAACTTTGGTTAAATCGTGCGGGCCGTTTTGCTCTCGCGTAGCGTCTGATCTGGGGGATGATTGCTGCACAATTGAGGGACCTCCGTCCCGCTGGACACCCGTGGTGGACGCCCCGCATATAGCCAGCTCCCATATGTCCTGTTCCTAAAGACTAACCATTGCGAGGCGTCCAAAGCACTCCTGCCTCACTGTCCAGCAACCAGCCGGAAGTGACACTTCGTCAATGGCGAGGACCAGGTTACTGCTCTCTCGTGGAACTGGTCGTGCCGTCCTGGGGGACCAATCCTTGCGACAGCGACCCCGGAGGGCTATCGCTACAATATTTTGACCTTCCTAAGCGTGAAGGCCTCCGCAAAGTGCTCGGGTGCCCGGCATTCCATTCCACGCAACCGCGCAAGCCCGGCGAATGTCTCCCGATCGAACCAGTCCTTTGAGCGCTGTGTCCCGAAGTGCTCGTGAAGGAGTTGGATCTTGCGTTCCAGCACGTGGGCTGCAATCGGCACATACGCATTGGGTTGGCAAAGATCGCCGTCCCATTTCGGAATCTCGTATTCGAGCACAAGGTGATCGCGGAAAACGTTCCAGGTCAGTTGGTTGACCTCCCTATGGTCCTGATGGGCGTCGAACCTGGCATGGGTTAATATCACGTCGGGATGAACCCTTGATCTTACGTCCATCAGCCAATGCTTTATCGATCGGCTGTGAACTGGGAAATAGCCGTCTTCAAAATCCGCAACGTCGATCGTGGACGAATGGGATCCTTCGAGGAAGGCTTCGGCCGAAGCCCTGGCTTCGGCCGACCGCTGGCCGCCGGCGCTTAAGACGCACCAGTGGACGTGAAGTTTGACCTCCGACGCGATCAGACTGAGGATTGTGCCTCCCGCGCCGATCTCAATGTCGTCGGAATGGGCCCCGACGCACAGAATCGAGAGTTCCTCGCCGCCACGCGCGAGACCAAGCCCCTTCATGATGCGGCCAACCCCATACTACGCCTATTCTTCTCGGCGGTGGCTATCATACTCCAGGGCATGTCGCCCTTTTCGACCATGTCTTCGAGTGATTGCCAATCGCGCAGCGTGTCCATTGAACGCCAGAAACCCTCGTGCTTGTACGCCATCAGCATGTTGTCATCGATCAGACGCTTGAACGGCTCGACAACGAGTTCCTCGCCGTCGCGCATGTAGTTGAAAATTTCCGGACGGAATATAAAGTAGCCGCCATTGATCCAGATCTCCGATGTCTCGGCCGCACGAAACTCGCGCACGCGGCCATCTTCCGCGATGTCGGCCAAATGGTAAGTCAGCGGCGCGTGCACTGCCAGAAAGCAGCCGATCTTGCCGCTGGCCTCGAATTTTCTGATCATGTCGTCCAAGTCGACATCGGTCAGGCCGTCGGAATAGTTGGCCAGGAACATCTTCTCGTTCCTGACGTGATCCTGCGCAGCCCACAGGCGCTCTCCAATGCTGCGCCAAATACCGGTATCGAGCAGAGTGATGCTCCAGTCCTTGATTGTGTCGCCGAGGAGCTTGACGTCCTGGCCTCCTCGCGTAACCACGCAATCGGAAAACGTTTGCGGCCGGGTGTTCAAGAAAAAGTCTTTGATCACGTTGGCCTTGTAGCCCAGACACAACACGAACTCGTCATGCCCATAGTCACTGTACCATTGCATGACATGGCGCAGGATCGGCTGGTGGCCGAGCGGTATCATCGGCTTTGGGATGCTTTCGGAATAGTCGCGAATGCGGGTCCCGCGACCGCCACAGAAAAGAATGACTTTCATTTCTCGTACTCCGACGGATCGATTACGGTCACGAAAGGAATCGGCACTACGAATTTCGCGTTCCAAGCGGCGACATGGCGCATCTGCTGAATGATCTCGTCCTTCAGATTCCACGGAAGGATGAGGATGTAGTCTGGCTTAGCCTCGTCGATTTCGTCGACGGGCTTGATCGGGATGTGCATTCCAGGTGTATAACGCCCGTGCTTGTACGGGTTGCGGTCCACTGTGAAATCCAGGAAGTCGGTGCCGATGGCGCAGTAGTTCAGCAGCGTGTTTCCCTTGCCAGGCGCGCCGTAACCGCAAATCGTCTTGCCCTCTTCCTTGGCCGAAATCAGGAATGCCAAGAGATCACGCTTCGCGCGCTGCGCCTTGTAGCCGAAAGAGGCGTAGGTCGACATCTCTCCAAGCCCATGCCTGGTTTCGCGCTCGAGCAATTGGGCGATGCTGTCCTTCCTCGGCCAGGCACTGCCTTCGTGGCAGAGATAGACCCGCAGCGACCCACCGTGGGTGGGAAGTTCCTCGACATCGATCAGCCGCAGCCCGTGACGGGCCGCCATCAGGTCGACCGTCAACAGTGAGAAATACGAAAAATGCTCGTGGTAGATGGTGTCGAACTGGTTCTCCGCCATCAGCCGCTCGATGTGTGGGAATTCGAGAGTGACCATGCCCTCCGGTTTGAGCAGGATCGCCACCCCGGCGACGAAGTCGTTGAGGTCTGGCACCTGCGCCAGGACGTTGTTGCCAATGATGAGGTCCGCGCGAAGTCCTTCGCCCACCATTTGATTTGCCAGCCGGACGCCGAAGAAGTCGACCCAGGTGGCCACCCCCTTCTCGATCGCGGCGCGCGCGACATTGGCTGCCGGCTCGACGCCCAACACAGGAACGCCGAGTGGCAGAAAATGCTGCAGCAAGTAACCGTCATTACTTGCGAGTTCCACCGCAAGGCTGTCAGGGCCAAGCCCAAGGCGTCGTGTGATCGTCTCGCAATAAAGTTTCGAATGAGCCACCCAGCTGGTCGAGAACGAAGAGAAGTAGGCGTATTCGCTGAAGATGGTCTCTGGGCTCATATACTCCTTGAGCTGCACCAGATAGCACGTGTCGCAGACAAGCACGTTGAGCGGGTAGTAAGGTTCCATCTGGTCGAGCTGGTCGGGCTGCAGGAACCTCTCGCACGGCGGCGACATGCCAAGATCGACCAGGGTGTGGCGCAGGCGCGACCCGCAGAGCCTGCAGCCGACATTCCGGCTTGCCGCACTATGATCGCGGACGATTTCGACTGCCTGAATGTTCATTCCCCCTGCTCCTGTCTGCTGGTTAGAAAACGGAGACGCGGTGCGCTACGCAGAACCGATGCCTGCCGCGCCTCCGCAGGCAGATGGCCACAGGTTAGGATACAGCCCCCCCTGGTTCGATTTGCCAATCCGTCGGGTGCCTTAATCCTAATAGCGAGCGGGCGGCGGCAATGCCGGCGCGAGGCCCGCCGAACGGGTAAAGCCGTCATCCGGATATACCGCTATCGAAGAGGCCACCTAAGGCTTAGGTAGCCCTTCCAGCGTCGGCTGGCGACGCTGACAATTGCCGCGCCGGTCTTGCTCGGCACGGGGGATCCAAGTGCATGCTGTTTACCGAAACGGAGCTTCAAGGTGTCTGGCTGATCGAGCCTACACTGATGGTTGACGACCGTGGTTTTTTCACCCGTCTTTTCTGCGAAAAGGAGATGGCGGATTGCGGTCTGGCGACCCGATTTGTCCAGCACAGCCGGTCCTGTTCGGTCCAAAAGGGAACTCTCAGGGGGCTACACTACCAAGAGGAGCCTTACGCCGAGGTCAAGCTGGTCTCCTGTGTCCGCGGCGCTATTTTTGATGTCGTCGTGGACCTGCGCCCGAATTCACCGACACGCTACAAGTGGCTTGGCTTCGAGCTGACATCCGAGAACATGAAGCAGGTCTATATCCCCGCCGGATTCGCGCACGGCCTGCAGACCCTTACGGACGGCACCGAGGTCTCTTATCTCATATCGCAGTTCTATGCGCCCCACGCGTCGACGGGCGTCCTCTACAATGACCCGGCCTTTTCGATCCGCTGGCCATTGATGCCGACAGCAATGTCGGAAAGGGACAAGTCCTGGCCCCTTGTCAGACGGCGAACCGGCGCCTCGGCCTCATGAGGCTGCTGCCAAAAGACCATGTCCCAATAACAGTCTGGCGGCGGCGGCGAGTTCCTTGAACGGCAGGTTCGAACGCTCCGCCATGCTCAGAAGCGAATGCTGCCCGTCGGCAAGGTTTAGCACCCAAAGCAGCGACATCGACGTTGCGCCCGACGACTTCTGCCCTCCCAGGGCTGCATAGAGGCCGCGCTTGCCGAGTTGCGGTTCGCCTTTAGGCAAGAGGTTCAACGGCGTCCAGTCCTCTTCGATGATGTCGATTACGTCCGTCAGGATGCGGAAGGAATCCTCGAGATGCTCCGGCCTGATGAAGTCAAGATTGTCGGCCGACGTGTGGTATTCGGGGAATGTGCCGTGGACGCTCCGCTGGAACATGCCGACCGGAAGATCGAAGCCCGGCGAGCAATATTGCCTCTCGTCATAACCGTAAGGGGAGAAATCCAGCATCTTTGCCCCAGCTAGACGCCCGAGCACGTGTGCCATGGCGCGATCGACGAGCGCGTCACCGCGGCGGCTGCGCTTGTATGCCGGGCTTCCTGCGTCACCAACGCATGACAGCACCAGACCATGGTCGATGAGACATGTCCGGTCCTCGTTGCGCGACAGCCACGCGAGCGCGCCGATGGTGCCCGGGGCGAACAGGAAGCGATAGCTGTATCGTGTTTCCCTTGCCTTCAGGCTTCTTGCGAGCGCTGCCAGCAGGGCCAGGCCCGAACAGTTGTCGTTGGCGAGTGAGGGATGGCAAATGTGCGCCGAAAGCAGGAATTCCCGTTCTGTTTGCCCGCGGTGCAGGTATTCTCCGTAGGCGAGGCTGCCGTCTTTGAATTCGGCATCGATCTCCACCCGATAGAGACCGTCGGGCATGTTGGCCACACGGTCATGGGCTGCGCAGAAGCCCCATGTCGGGGTGTAATAGGAAGTGCGGTAGGGAATCACCTTCGGTTGTTCCGGCAGCGTATGGATATGCGGCCTCAATTCTTCGAGCGGCAGTATCCCCTTGAAGGGTACGCTGTAGTTGACGATGTGCAGGTTGGAGTCAGCGAAATCCACGACCGTTTGTCCGTCCGGGCCTGTGATGCTTGCCGAGCGGATGTTCCATTCCTTGGGAATGGTCCAATCGAAAACCTGTGTCCCGGTCGGCACTTCATGCCGTTCCAAATCGATGTGCCCCGACAAGACGTCCAGCGTTTGTCGCACACCATCTCCGGTGATGCTCCTGCAGATCGGAAACAGACGTTCGGCCAAGGCATAGATTTCCTGGCCGAGGCTGACGGACGCTGGCGGCGAGCCGAGTCCGCCGGGATTCACCTGTTCCACACCGCTTATCCCGCCGCTACCTCCAGTCTTTTCGAGGCTTCGGCGACCCGCATCCGACCGTCCAGAAGTCCGTTGGCCAAAAGATACCGGATGTGGCCGATACGCTGGAAGCGCGGCCCCTCGAATTCGTCGAGAGTGACATTCGACTTTCGGTAGGCATGATAGAGCTGCTCGGCCCCTTTGCGCGCATCCCATTGCGGCTTGAAGGCAGGAAGGGCAAGCGCGATCTTGTCGAAGTTAACGCGATAGGAGCGCTTGTCGGGTCCGGCATCGGACGCGAACTCAAGCCGGCAGCCCGGCACGACCTCGGCGACAATCTCGGCGATGTCGCGGATCCTGTAGTTGTGGCCCGTCTGCCCCACATTGAAGGCCTCGTTGTGAATGGTCTCGCGGGGCGCTTCCAGCCCGGCAATGAACGCCCTGGAAATGTCCTCGATATGGACGATCGGCCGCCACGGCGTTCCATCGGATTTCAGCAGGATGACGCCCTTGGTGACCGCCCAGGCCACGAGATTGTTCAGCACGATGTCGAAGCGGAGCCGGGGAGAGAGGCCATAGGCCGTGGCGGGACGGAAATAGGTGGGAGAGAAGCTGCTGTCGGCCAGTTCAGAAATGTCCCGTTCGGAAAGCACCTTGGACCAGCCGTAGGGCGTGACCGGCTTCAGTTCGCCCGTTTCGTCCACCATCCCGTCGCCGGCCTGTCCGTAATTGCTGCATGATGAGGCGAACAGGAAGCGCGACACGCCGGCGTCCTTGGCCGCCTTCGCGAAGCGGACGCTGCCCTTGTGGTTGATTTCGTAAGTGATGTCCGGATCAAGGTCGGACAGCGGATCATTGGAAAGAGCCGCCAGGTGGATGACGGCATCGACCCCTTCGAGGTCGCGCGCATCTACGTCCCTGACGTCTTTTTGGATTGAAGCAATTGAAGCCCGCTGGCCCCCTGCTGTAAAGGTGCAGCGCCGGTAGAGATCGCTGTCATAGCCCGTCACTGAGTGCCCTGCACGCAACAGCATCGGCACCATCACCGAGCCGATATAGCCTTGATGGCCGGTTACCATGACTTTCATCGCGCACCTCTCAAGCCGATAGTGATCGCCAGAAGGCTACTTGGGCTGAAAACAGTGAGGGAGAACGCCAATAGGCGATCAGGATGCCCTGTTGGACGAAGCCTTTGCCGCCAGTGCACCTTTCGGGTGGTCCGAGCCTAATCCTTTCGGAGGATTTTCTTCTGATCACCGTCGCTGATGCTTCCATCGGCCTCGTCATCAGCATTCCCGATCCGAGACT
>NZ_RZPB01000302.1:0-6763 GCF_003998535.1 Mesorhizobium sp. M7A.F.Ca.AU.002.02.1.1
CGATCAGCGTGAGGCTCAGGATTGCAGAAGATGCGCCAGCGATCGCGAACCCCAACCAAAAAAACAGGTTCGCCGGGTCGGGGTTCTCCAATAGCAGGACTTCACCGATCACACTGCGGCCACATCGCGCCGCTGGAACTGGTAAACTCTGAAACCAACGAGATTGAGCTCGTTCCTGATTATCCGGCGATCGCCAGGCTGTATGCCGAGGTAGTCGCGTCGGGACGGCTTCCTACCAATCGCCTGCTTGTTTTCGCGGCGCAACGCTATCTCGACATGCTCGAGATGGCGGAGAACCCGAAGAACGATTTTTGCTACTCGCCTATCCATCTGGTCGACTTCTGCCGTTTTAGCGAGAGGCTGAGGCACTTCGAAGCCGGCAACTGGCAATTGAACCAATTCGATGAGGCCGGAGACCCAGATCCTCGCATCATCCTCGAGCCGTTTGAGATATGGATCGAATCCGCGATCCACGGTTTTCGGATGCGCAACAATGGCACCCGGCTCGTCAAGACAGCACTCGAACTAATTTCGAGAAAAAATGGGAAGTCGATTCGGGCCACCCGTGCTGCACTATTCGATCTCTGCTGCTCCGGAGGCATGGCGCCGGAAATCCCGATCGCCGCGTTTTCTTCGAAACAGGCTGACGACACGCTGTATGGCGACATCGTCAAAATGCTCAACAACGACGACGAGTTGAAGGAGCAGTTCAAGATCCGCGTGACGCAGGAGGAGATCACCTCCAACGGCGGCCGCATCTTCAAGCTGACCCAGCACGGCGATCGGATCGACGGTCTCAATCCGTCCTTGGCGCTCTTTGAAGAAGGTCACGCCGGCGCGGCGCTAGTTTACAAGGTTGTCGATTCCGCCTTTGGTGCGCGGCCGAACGCGCTGCGTCGCATGATCACCACCGCGGGTCACTATTCGGAGGGCCCGGCATTTGACCTCCTAACCCAGGCTCAGATGATCCTTGAAGGCAAGGTTCAGGATTTCACGTTCTTCGCCGCGATCTACACGCTGGATCGCGAGGACTACACCAACCCGGAAACCAACGCGATCGACTGGGATCGATTGCTGACAGACGAAAGCCTGATCGAACGGGCCAACCCGATGTACAGGGTGGCACTTGACCCGGTGGTCATCAGGGCTGCAGTGAACGAGGCTCTCCGGCTTCGTCCAGATAAGCGGGGTGAAGTAGCGCGTACCCGCTTCAATATCTGGACCGGTGCCGGGATGACGCTGATCGAGGCTTCGGCCTGGGGCCAGTGCAAGCGGCCGGTCTCGCTTTCTGACTTCTTCGGCATGAAGTGCTGGATCGGCGTCGATCTGGCGCAAGTGCTCGACATGTGCGCGATCACGCTGCTGTTCGAACTGCCGGCCGGGCAGCTGGTGGCATTCGCCAAGTTCTTTCTGCCGGCGGAATCGCCTACAGCGCGGAATCCTGATCTGGTCGACCATCTGGCGACATGGGAAACGCAAGGCCACCTTGTCCTGACGCCAGGCCCGCTCGCCGACCACGACCTAGTGCGCGCCGACATTGAAGCTTTCTGCGACGTGTTCGACGTCCAGGTGATCGCCTGTGACCCGGCGCAGGCGCACAACACGGTGAAGTACCTCTGGGATGGCAACCGACCGGTGGTCGTCTATCCGAACTCCGCGAAGACAATGACGGCGCCGACCGACGACATCCTTGGTCGCATTGCAGCACAGACTATCTGGCATGACGGGAACCCGGTTCTCGCCTGGAACGCGCAAAACGTTCATGGCGAGCGCAAAGCTAACGGCTCGATCATTCCGAGAAAAGAAAAAGAGAATTCACCTCGCAAGATCGATGGCTTCGTCGCCCTTTGCTTCGCGAATGGCTGCCGGATGCAGCCGGATGAGGCGAAGCCCGCTGGCGAGGTAGCCGGCACTTCGACTGACCCGTATCTGACGCGAGGCATGATTGGATTCGACCAGATGGTAGGTGACGGCAATGTCTGATGTCGAAGAGACGGCCGTCGTCGCAACCGAGTCCCGCCAAATGGACCTGATCGCGAAGGACCATGGCACAGAAATGACCATGGCGGAATTTACGTCGTGGTTGGGCGAGAACATCGCCAGCGCCAGTGTGCAGAATGCGCTGAAGCAGGCCGCATTCTTGCTGTGCTGCGACGTCATCGCCCAGGACATCTCTAAGTCCACGCTACGGCTGCGGGAGAGGCTTCCAAACGGCACATCTCGCGTTGTGCTGCCAGAAAAGCATGAGATGGCTGCGTTCCTCGCCCTTGAGCCGAACCGCCGCCACACATGGCCAGAGTTCATCGAAATGATGGTGCTCTGGGAGTGCTACACCTCGAACTCATATGCTGGTGTGCTGCGCAACAACTTCAACGATCCGCTGGAACTGATCCCATTCCAGACCGGTCGCGTCAGGACGCTGGTCGAGGGTCGGGACATCTTCTACGACGTCACAGCCGGCACCATGCAGGAACAGGCGCTGCTCGGCGCCGTGTCGATGACCTTCCATGAGAGGGACATGATCCACGTCCGTGGACGCATGATCGATGGACAGGATGGTTATTCGACGCTCATCGCCGGCAAGGACGTATTGGAGACGGGAAGCGCGATCGATGATTTCCGCACTTCTCTCTTCAGTGAAGATGGCCAGGTGCGCGGTGTTTTCAAAAAGAGCGGCGATGGCGCCATCGACGAACTCGCGTTCCAGCGGCTGCGGTCCCAGCTAAAGATCCTGATGAAGAGGTACAAGGCCGGTGTTGAACCGGTCGTCCTTGAAGACAACATGGAATTTCAGCCGATCGCGTCGAAACCGCAAGAGATGGAATTGACCAAGCAGTTCTCGGAACAGATCAGCCAGACGTGCCGGTTGCTTCGTGTCCCGCCGTACAAGGTCTTCCAAATGGATGGCCAAAAGTACGACAACCTCGATACTGCCGAGAAGATGTACGTGGGCGACACACTCATCCCGCGCGCCGAGCGTTTCGAGCATCGGTACGACAAGATCCTCCTGAGCCGCAAAGACCGGCTGAAATACTTCTTCCAACACGATCGCGAGGAAATGACGCTCCGCGACTCGCAGCGCGAGACCGAGCGCATCAAGACGCTGCTCGAGCGCGGCGCTATCGAAGTCGATGAAGCCAGGGCGATGCAAGGCTTCAATCCATTGCCGAACGGTCAGGGCCAGGTTCGCCTGATCCCGGTGAACATGAATGTCGTGGACCGCGACGGGAAAGTCATCGTCGCCGCATCGTCAACGGTCGATCCGAACGCTCCGGCGGCCGATCAACCAGCAACCGACGCAAAGAAGAAGAAAGACGCTTAGATCCTCACAATTGGAATTGTTGGAGGGCCACCAGATTCCTACATACAGACGGACCGCCGCAGCGTTGGAAGCGCCGCGACGGTCCTAACCGAAACGATCATGTGAGGATCGAGTGGCTATCCAAGAATTATTCGCTCGCATGGGCGACAGCAAGACCATTCAGTTAAATTGTCAGCATTGCGACAAATCATTTGTCCGATATCGGTCGCAGATCAAAAAAGGCAACCACAAGTTCTGCGGCCAAGAGTGCAAACGCGGGGCCGCCGGGGGATCGTGGCTTGTCTGCGTAGGGTGCGGTGGCGATACATACCGCAAGCGCTATCAAGCGGAGAAGATCGAAGCGTCAGGGGCGAATGTATATTGCTCCAGGGGATGTCAGAGTAAGCACAAGACGTTCTCGCGGACATGCAAAAATTGCAACTTGTCATTCTCGAAACCAACCAGTCAGGCCGTCGGCCTAAATCGAGATTCGCTTTGCAGCATCCAATGCAAAGAGGCGTTCGATTACATGGAGACAAAATGCAGTTGGCCTGGATGCTCTGAGACATTTCGGACAAGAATTCAGAGAAAGACGACCAGAGGCGTAGAGGGGCAATATTTCAGGACCGATTTTAACGGCACCATGAGGCTTTCATGGAGGCCAATCTGCGAGTTCCATCACAATCTTTGCTCCCAATACGTTGGCGGACACTACAGGGCGAACGGCAGACTCAAATGGTTTGATGATCCAGAGATAAATCTTGGATCGAGGGGCGTAAATCAGCCGATCACACGGCTTTTGATTTTTGCCAAGACCGACGGGAAATGCTCGCATTGCGACCGAAGTCTCGACTTCAATGGTGGCCACTCCGAGTGGCACATCGACCATACCATTCCAGTCTACAAAGGCGGGAAGACAAACTATCCAAATTTGCAGCCGCTTTGTCGGATCTGCCACGACGTAAAGACCTCTGTCGAGAAATCCGAGGTCGGTCGCCTTCGCCACAAAATGACGAAACTGGGCCGCTGGCTCACTCATACCGAAAAAGACGAACTGATCGCCGAGTTGCGACGCGAGATTGATGTTCTGCGCGCGTCCGCGAACAAGGAAAAGGAGTTGGGCGCATGCCTAAGAAAATCAGCATCGACGAAATCATCGCGAAGCGCAAAGACATTGGATCAGATGTCGCTCCGATTATGAAGGCCGCGAAGGCGCCGGCGTCGTGGAATAAGGAATCGCGATCGGCGCGGTTTGTCATGAATGCCCAGGCGGTGGACCGCTATGGTGACATCATTGTTACTGCCGGTATCGACACAACTGAGTTTGAGCGCAACCCGGTCGCCCTTCTTTTCCACAATTCGCGCACATGGCCTGTTGGCAGTTGGGGCAATCTCGAGAAGGTTCTAAAGGGGCGCCCGCCCCGAATTGAAGGAGACATCGTCCTTCTTCCTGCGGGCGGTCCGGTCAAGGAGATCGACGAAACCGAGTGGATGATTGCAAACGGAGGTATCCGGGCTTGCTCCATCGGGTTCATGCCGGATTGGGACAACTACGAAATGATCCTCGATGACGAGGAGCGATGGACAGGCGGTATCCAGTTCAACAAGTCAATTTTACTCGAGGCGTCGATTGTGGCGATTCCCGCGAGCCCGCAGAGTCTGATTAAAGCAGCCGGCCGCGACATGAACCTCGCTCGTGAACTGCTTGAGGACGTTCTCGACAACTGGGCCAAGACCCCGGAAGGCTTGCTCATCCCGATGGATGAGTATCGCGCCAAGCACTTCGATCTCAATGGCAACCGCTCGATCTTCGTCATCGACAAGGCGTTTGCGCCGACGGCCAAGACCTTCGTTCCCGTCGCCGACATGACGCTTGAGGCGACAACCCAAGACGAGGCAGTCAAGTTCGTCGGTGCGAAGGTGACGATCGATCCCGATCATGCCGAAAACAAAGGCGCTCCATTCTCCGACAGCCTGGCGAAAGCGACCGGGGAGGTCATCGACAGTTGGATCGTCGATGAAGGTGTGAACAAGGGCGTTCACGCTCTCGCTGTGGAATTTCTGACAGACGCCTGGAGCGGCATGTTCCGCGGCATCAAGGCGGACCGGTTCCTGCTTGCTGAGAAGGCAATCGCAGACGGAACAGCTACCGTCGATGAAGCTCGTGATGCTCTCGGCCTTGATCCACTGCCGGTGGCCGACGTCACCGACGAGAAGAAGGGTATGGACCTTCTCACGGACGAAGTCCTCGACGCCTTCGCCGCACAGATCAAGGAAGCCGACATCGTCGTGCTCCGCAATGCTGACGAAGTGAAACTCGTGATCGAGCGTGAGGGTGAATCGGTCGGCGAACTGGTCCTGCCGCTGGATCTCACCATCCGGCAGATCGACGAGGTTTCGCAGTCCATCTGCGATCGCGTGACCAAGGCGAAGGAAGAGCCGGAGTCGGAGAAGAAGCCAACGTCAGTCGGCTCGATCTCCATCGAACTGGACACGGCCGAGGCAACCGAAAAATTGACTGCTCTCCAGCGCCTTCTCGAGTCCGTCGGCGCCACGATGGCGAAGTTCTTCGGGACCAAGGACGTCGAGAAGGACGACCCCGACGACGAGCCGGCAGAACCGCCAGCGCCGCCATGCGAGGAAGAAGTAGAGGCCGCCAAGGCGGCAACCGCAGCCATCCTCGCCCGCTTCGCCTCCAAGGGTCTGATCGAGGCCTAACACCACATTCCAGAATTCCGGGCCGGGCAACCGCCGGATCAACAAGCCGCTCCGCAAGGGCGGCTTTTTTCATGAGCAAAAGGAGACAACCATGCTCGCAATCCTGAAAGCCCGGCTGAAAGAACTGGTCGGCGAAATCAAGGCCCTCACGGACAAGACTGACATGTCCGCCGAGGATTTCACCGGCCTCGAGACCAAGAACACCGAACTCGAAGAGATCGAGAAGAAGATCGATGCGCTGACGAAGGCTGATGAAGCCCGCGCCCGCGCCGCTCTTCCGGCAAACGATCCGGCCGGCTCCGTCGAGCGCACTCCCGCTGAAGTCGCGGTCAAGCTGACCACGGTCGAAAAGACCGGGCTCATGATCGCCGCCATGGCTCGCGCCTGGATCGAAGAGAAGGCCGGCGGCCCCAAGGCTGTCTTCCGTCACCTCGAGGCGGCCGGCTACGGCCATGTGGCCCGCGAGTTCGACTCCGCCCAGAAGACCCGCGCCCTGAATTCGGGTTCGGCGGCCGCTGGCGGCGTTCTGCTTCCGGAAGCCATGTCGAGCGAGATCATCGACGTTCTTCGCCCGACGACCACGTTCCTGCAGGGTGGCCCGCGTCGCGTGCCGCTGATCAACGGCAGCTACAAGATGCCGAAGGCGGGTTCGAGCGCCACCGCCGGATGGCGTGGTGAAGGCCAGGCCATCGCCAAGAGCCAGCCGACCTTCAAAGAGATCAACATGGTGGCGAAGTACGTCGA
>NZ_RZPB01000303.1:0-6755 GCF_003998535.1 Mesorhizobium sp. M7A.F.Ca.AU.002.02.1.1
TGGCTACAGCCTCCGGCGCTACGCATGTCAGGCGCGCGCCGAGCCGCCGCGATCAAAAACGGGTTGCCGAAGCTGTGCGGCGCATCGAACTCGATGCAGACGGGCCGGTTTCCCTTTCAGCGCTTGCCGATGGGACGGCGACCAGTCCGTATCATTTCCTGCGCATCTTCCGGCAGGTGGCGGGCATGACCCCCTACCAATTCCTGCTCAGGACGCGATTGCACAGGGCCGCGGTGCGGCTACGCATGTCGGACGATACGGTTTCCGCGATCGCTTTCGGCGCTGGCTTCAGCGATCTGTCGACCTTCAATCGTCGTTTTCGGCGGATCATGGGGCAGACGCCAAGCCAGTATCGCAGCCGCCGTGGCGCATAGGTCGTTTCTGCTTGGTGAATCGGCCCGGTGCACCGCAAAGGCAGACACGCAGGCTTTTGCGTCAGGGCGGTGAAAACCGCCTTGGCCATATCGTCGCAATCATCGGTATCCATTTGAAATTACCATCAAAAATGACACTGGAAAAGTGCCGTGAAGGTTGGAGTTTCGGGCTTGCTTCCTATATAAGCACCAAGTGATTCCTGATTAGATTGTGATCCGATTTGACCGACCAGAAGACACCGCGCGGCGCCGACGGCGGCCCCACCGGCATCGAGCCGATATCCATCGTCGAGGAGATGCAGCGCTCCTATCTCGATTACGCCATGAGCGTGATCGTCAGCCGTGCGCTGCCGGACGTGCGCGACGGCCTGAAGCCGGTGCATCGCCGCATTCTCTTCGCCGCCCATGAGAGCGGCTACCATTGGAACCGCAAATATGTGAAGTCGGCGCGTCCTGTCGCCGACGTGATGGGTAAATACCATCCGCATGGCGATGCTTCCATCTATGACGCCTTGGTGCGCATGGCGCAGGACTGGTCGTTGCGCGTTCCGTTGATCGACGGGCAGGGCAATTTCGGCTCCATCGACGGCGATCCGCCTGCGGCGATGCGCTACACGGAAGCGCGGCTGACCAAGGTCGCGCACGAGCTCCTGGAGGATATCGACAAGGATACCGTCGATTTCCAGGACACGTATGATGCTTCCGGCAGCGAACCTAAGGTTCTGCCGGCACGTTTTCCCAACCTTCTGGTCAATGGCTCGGGCGGCATCGCCGTCGGCATGGCGACCAACATCCCGCCGCACAATCTCGGTGAAGTCTGCAATGGCGCCATCGCCATCATCGACAATCCGGCGATCGACCTGCCGGCGCTTATGGAGATCATTCCGGGGCCGGATTTCCCGACCGGTGGCATCGTGCTTGGCCGTTCGGGCATCTACAGCGCCTATTCGACCGGCCGCGGCTCCATCGTCATGCGCGGGCGCGTCAACATCGAACAGCGCGGCAACGACCGCGAGTCCATCATCATCACCGAAGTTCCCTACCAGGTGAACAAGTCGTCGATGATCGAGAAGATGGCTGAACTGGTGCGCGACAAGCGCATCGAGGGCATTTCCGATATCCGCGACGAGAGCGACCGCCAGGGCTACCGGGTCGTCATCGAGCTGAAGCGCGACGCCGTTGCCGACGTCATCCTCAATCAGCTCTACCGCTTCACGCCGCTGCAGACCTCTTTCGGCGCCAATATGGTGGCGCTGAATGGCGGCAAGCCGGAAGTGATGAACCTGACCGATATGCTGAAGGCTTTCGTCGCCTTCCGCGAGGAGGTGATCACAAGGCGGACGAAGTTCCTGCTGCGCAAGGCGCGCGATCGCGCCCATGTGCTGGTCGGTCTCGCTATCGCAGTCGCCAACATCGACGAAGTCATCAAGCTGATCCGCACCGCGCCGGATCCGCAGACGGCGCGTGAGCAGTTGATGGAGCGGCGCTGGCCCTCTGGCGACGTGGAATCTCTGATCCTCCTGATCGATGACCCACGCCACCGGATCAACGAGGACGGTACCTACAATCTGTCCGAGGAGCAGGCGCGCGCCATCCTCGAGCTGCGCCTGCAGCGCCTGACCGCGCTCGGCCGCGACGAGATCGCCGACGAGTTGAACACGATCGGCGCCGAAATCATCGATTATCTGGACATTTTGTCTTCCCGCGCGCGCGTCCAGCAGATCGTCAAGGACGAGCTTGCCGCCGTGCGCGACGAGTTCGGCACGCCGCGCCGCACCGAACTCACCGACGGCGGTTCGGACATGGAAGACGAGGATCTGATCCAGCGCGAAGACATGGTCGTGACGGTCAGCCATTCCGGCTACATCAAGCGCGTGCCTCTGTCGCTCTACCGGGCGCAGCGCCGCGGCGGCAAGGGCCGCTCCGGCATGTCGACCAAGGAAGAGGATTTCGTCACCCGGCTGTTCGTCGCCAACACCCATACGCCGGTGCTGTTCTTCTCCTCGCGCGGCATCGTCTACAAGGAAAAGGTCTGGCGGCTGCCGATCGGCAATCCGCAGTCACGCGGCAAGGCGCTGATCAACATGCTGCCGCTGGAGCAGGGCGAGCGCATCACCACCATCATGCCACTGCCCGAGGACGAGGCCAGCTGGGGCGAACTCTACGTGATGTTCGCCACCACGCGCGGCACCGTGCGCCGCAACGATCTATCCGACTTCGTCCAGGTCAACCGCAACGGCAAGATCGCCATGAAGCTGGAGGAAGAAGGCGACGAGATCCTCGGCGTCGAAACCTGCACCGACAAGGACGACGTGCTGCTGACCGCCAGTTCCGGCCAGTGCATACGCTTCTCCGTCGGCGACGTGCGCGTCTTCCAGAGCCGCAATTCGGTCGGTGTGCGAGGCATAACCATGGCCGAGACCGACCGCATCATCTCGATGTCGGTGATCGAGCATGTCGATGCTTCGCCGGCGGAACGCGCCGCTTACCTGAAGCGCGCGGCGGCGGAGCGGCGGCTTGCCACGGAAACGGCCGGAGAAGAGGAAGAGATCGCGCTGACCAATGAGGAGATCGGCGAGGAGACAGAGCTTTCCGACAGCCGATACGAAGAACTCAAGGCGCACGAACAGTACGTGCTGACGGTGACCGAATTCGGCTACGGCAAGCGTTCGTCGTCCTATGATTTCCGGCTGACCGGACGCGGCGGCAAGGGCATCCGCGCCACCGACGTGTCGAAGGCGGCCGAGATTGGCAGGCTGGTGGCGACCTTCCCGGTCGGCAATGACGACCAGATCATGCTGGTGTCGGACGGCGGCACCGTCATCCGGGTGCCGGTCAACGGCATTCGTTTCGCCAGCCGCGCCACCAAGGGTGTGACCATCTTCAACACGGCTGAAGGCGAAAAGGTGGTTTCGGTCGAGCGGATCTCTGAACCGCAAGCGGACGAAGAAAGCGAAGAAACCGTCGAGGGCGGTGCCGATGCCGCTGCGGCGTCTGACGCCGGTCCGGAGGGTGCGGACTAAGTCCGGCACCCAGGTTTTGACATGGCAACGCCGGCCAGCTGGCCGGCGCGGCAGCAAGTCCAGGCTTTATCAGTAGTGGCGATATGGCTTACGCGGGCCGAAGCCTTCGAAGCGCTTGGTGTTTGCCTTGACGCGGATGCGTTGTGCCTCCTGATGCAGCCCAAATACGGTGGCGATCAGCATGGCGACGGTCATTGCGGTGGCGAGCATGTAGATCAGCATGTGCGTGTTCTCCTGCGCCTAACAACGGATAGATGGGATTTTGGTTTCATCTTATTAAGGTGCAACCTAGTGAACGCTGCGTGAAGGCTTCGTGATCAGCGTGTTCATCTGTCGTTCATGTGCCGGAAAAGGTTCACGGCCGGCGCCCCGATCGGATTTGCCTTTGCGAGAGAGGCTCGCTAGAGCCTGTTCCATCTTGGTGGACGGAAGACGGAACAGGCTCTAGCTTTCATTTGAGCATGATCTCTAGGACAAACGAAAAACCGTTTGTCCGCAAAAACCGGTTTCCACTTTTTGGGATCATGCATTAGAAGCACCTGCCATGACCGAACGCATCGCCCTCTATGCCGGCTCCTTCGACCCGCTGACCAACGGCCATCTGGATGTGCTGAAGGCTTCGCTGGCCGTGGCCGACATCGTCTATGCGGCGATCGGCATCCATCCGGGCAAGCAGCCGCTGTTTTCCTTCGAGGAGCGGGTGAAGCTGATCGAGACGGCGGCGAAGGCGGAATTCGGCAGCGATGGTGCCCGTATCAAGGTCGTCGCCTTCGAGGGGCTGGTCATCGACGCCGCCAGGAAGCACGGCGCCTCGATCATGATCCGCGGCCTGCGCGACGGCACCGACCTCGACTATGAGATGCAGATGGCCGGCATGAACGAGACTATGGCACCTGAGTTGCAGACGGTTTTTCTGCCCGCCAGCCCGTCCGTGCGCACCATTACCGCCACACTTGTCCGCCAGATTGCCTCTATGGGAGGCAACATCCGCCCCTTCGTGCCGGCGGCGGTTGCCGGTGCGCTCACCGCCAAATTCGCGAAATAAGATTCCGGAGATAGATATGCAGCTGAAAAAGCTCGCCTCGTTCCTCGTTGTGCTTGCCGGCCTTGTGACCGCATCGGTCTCGGCCTTCGCCGCCGACCCGGAAAACACCATGGTCATCACGCTGAAGGACGGAGACGTCACCATTGCGCTTCGGCCCGATCTGGCGCCAAAGCATGTCGAGCAGATCAAGAAGCTGGTGCGCCAAGGCGCCTATGACAACGTCGCCTTCCACCGCGTCATAGACGGCTTCATGGCGCAGACCGGCGACGTCAAGTTCGGCAATATGAAAAAGGGTTTCAGCGCCGAGGCCGTCGGCACCGGCGGTTCCGACCTGCCCGACCTGCCGGCCGAATTCTCGCAGACCGAACATTACAAGCGCGGCGTGGTCGGCATGGCCCGCTCGCAGGACCCCAATTCGGCCAATTCGCAGTTCTTCATCATGTTCGCTCCGGCACCGCCGCTCGACGGCCAGTACACCATCGTCGGCAATGTCGTCAGCGGCATGGAACTGGTGGATCACATCAAGAAGGGCGACCAGGCGGATAACGGCACGGTCTCCGACCCCGACCGGATGATCAAGGTGCGCATCGCCGCAGACAAGTAAAATTGTCAAATAACTCTGTTTTCTCAAAAGGATATCTGACATGGCCGAAATCAAGGACCGCGAGAACGCGCTCATCATGGAAACGACCAAGGGCACGGTCGTCATCGAACTTTTCCCCGACCTGGCGCCGGGCCACGTCTCCCGCATCAAGGAACTGGCTAGGGAAGGCGCCTATGACGGCGTGGTCTTCCACCGCGTCATCGAAGGCTTCATGGCCCAGACCGGCGACGTCAAGTTCGGCAATTCGAGCAAGCCTTCCTTCGCGCCGTCCCGCGCGGGCATGGGCGGCTCTGAGAAGCCGGACCTGAAGGCCGAATTTTCCAACGCCAACCATGGCCGCGGCACCTGCTCGATGGCCCGTTCGCAGAACCCGAACTCGGCCAATTCGCAGTTCTTCATCTGCTTCGACGATGCCGCCTTCCTCAACCGCCAGTACACGGTCTGGGGCCAGGTCATCGAAGGCATGGACAATGTCGACAAGATCAAGCGCGGCGAGCCGGTGCAGGATCCCGACAAGATCGTGTCGCTGAAGGTCGCGGCCGACGTCAAGTAAGGGCAAACGACAATGATGGGCGTCGTCTGGTCGCTTCTCGGCATCCTATCCGGCGCCTTCATTGCCATTCAGGCGCCGATCAATTCGCAGCTGGCGCGCGGCCTGGGTCTCCCAGTCGCGGCGGCTGCGTTTTCGTTCCTGTCGGGCGCGATCGTGCTCGGCATTATCTCCGTTACGGTGGTGAAGCTGCAAGGCATCTCGCTCGACTGGAAAGCGCCGGCGCCCTGGCTGTTCGTGGCCGGCGGCATGCTCGGCGGTTTCTATGTCACGCTGTCGACGATCCTGACGCCACGCATAGGTGCTGCCGCGCTGATGGCGTTTCTGGTCGCCGGCCAGTTGCTGGCCGGCATGCTCATCGACCGCGTCGGCTTCCTCGGCGTCGCGGTGCGTGAAATCTCGCTCGGCCGCGTTGCCGGCGCGGTGCTGCTCTTGGCCGGAGCGCTGCTCGTCCGGCTCTACTGATGCGCGTCGATGTCTTTGACTTCGACTTGCCGGAGGAGCGCATCGCGCTCCGCCCGGCGCAGCCGCGTGACAGCGCCAAGATGCTTCTGGTCAAGCCCGGCGAAGGGCTCGAGGACCGGACGGTTGGCGACCTGCCGTCCTTGCTCAGGGCCGGCGACGTGCTGGTGTTCAACGACACCAAAGTCATTCCGGCGCAGCTCAAAGGCATAAGGCGGCGGGGCGAGGCGACGGCGCAGGTCGAAGCCACGCTGCATATGCGCATGGCGCCGGACCGCTGGCTGGCCTTCATGAGGCCGGGCAAGCGCATTGCCGCCGGCGACCGCATCCATTTCGGCCATGACGGCAATTCCTGTTTCCTCGGTCAGCTCGACGCCACGGTGATCGAGAAAGGCGAGGGCGGCGAGGCGCTGCTTGGCTTCGACCTGTCGGGGCCGTTCCTCGACGAGGCGCTGCACGCGGTAGGCCATATTCCGCTGCCGCCCTATATCGCCTCGAAACGCGACGACGACGAACGCGACCGGGCCGATTACCAGACCATCTATGCAAGCGAGGAAGGCGCCGTCGCGGCTCCGACAGCGGGCCTGCATTTCACGCCGGAGCTTTTTGCAGCGCTTGACGCCAAAGGCGTCGAACGCCGCTTCGTCACCTTGCATGTCGGCGCCGGTACGTTCCTGCCGGTCAAGGCGGACGACAC
>NZ_RZPB01000304.1:0-4498 GCF_003998535.1 Mesorhizobium sp. M7A.F.Ca.AU.002.02.1.1
ATCGGAAAGGCCGGTGGAGCAGGGCGGACGGGCGCCGTCTCTGGCTCAGCGCACCAGCGGACTTTCCCAGACGACAAACAGCAGAGCTTTCAGCTGGGCAAAGCGCTCCGGCCCAAGTTCGGTGCGCCATTCCTCCTCGATGTCGCGCAGGATATCGACCATTTTCCAGAACGCGGCATGACCGCGTTCCGTGGATCGCACCACGCGCGCACCGCCATCGCCGGGAATGTCGGAGCGGACGAGGTAGCCGTACCCTTCGAGACTGCTGAGCAGCTGGTTGATGGCCTGTTTGCTCATGCCGGCACGCTCGGCGATGGTGCCGGGCCGCGCGCCGTCCGGTCCGGGAAACTGCAACACCGCCATATGCGGCAGGCGCAATTCGTCGAAACCGGCGGCGTTGAGCTCCTTGATCAGCCGCCGCTGGATCGCTTGTGCCGGCACGCGCAGCAGGGCGCCGATCAGCAGGTTCTCGGTCTTGGTCTGTAGAACTTCCGTTGAGGTGGGCATTGACGATCCGGTAAATTGAGCTTACTGATAGCGAGTAAATGTAATTTACCGGAGGGCTTTGCGCAATGTCGGTCATGAATCTTCAGGTCAATCCAGCCAATGAGACCGGCGACAAGGGGCTGTCGATTCGCTTCCTGGTGACGGGCGACAGTTCGAACGGCAGCATCGCCGCCTTTGAGTTGAGGGTTGCCAGCGGACTGCGCCTGCTGGCGCCGGCGCACAGCCATGATCACTACGAAGAGACGATCTACGGCATTGAAGGGGTGCTGACCTGGACCGTCGACGGCAAGCCGATCGAGGTCGGACCGGGAGAAGCGCTGTGCATCCCGCGCGGCGCAGTCCATCGCTTCGACAACAATGGCAGCGCGGATGCGAAAGCGCTGTGCGTCGTCACACCAGCGGCGATCGGTCCGGACTATTTCCGTGAGATATTCGCCATGTTCCACGCCGCCGCCGGCGGTCCGCCGGACAAGGCTGGGATGATGGATATCATGCGCCGCCACGGGCTGACGCCGGCAGCGCCGCCGCCAAGCTGAAGTCGGTCGAAGAGGCGCCGGTCACGCGCCGCAAGCGCTGAAGGTGGTGCCGGGGTTCCAGTCCTTGAAGGCGATGGTCTGGCCTTCGACCGAGACGTTCCTGTGCTTGGTGCTGCCGTCCGGCTGCTTTTCGCTGCTGGTGCCTTTGCCGGTCAGCACATTGTACTCGCAGGCGCTTTCGGCATTCTCCTTCAAATAGTCATAGTGGTCATAGGCGAAGCCGGCGACGATGAAGGCATCATTGCGCCAGGCGATGGTCAGCGTCATGTCGGTCCGTTCGCTGCCGATCTCCATCGCTGGCAGGTAGAATTTGATCGAGCCGTTGGGCAGCATCGTCAGTTCCGGCTCGGTGTCGGAGTTCTCGTAGCCCGCCCGCTCGTAGCCGTTCCATTCCCCTTGGATCTGCTCGTGCACGATCTCGACGGGTTTGAGGTAATTGTGCTCCTGTCCCTGAGGAAGAAGTGGACGTCCATCGGATGGCCGGGTTCGGTCTCCACCACCATGGCAAGATCGACGGCGCCGTCGCCATTGAAATCGCCAGTCACAGCCGTGATGATCTTCCGGGTTTCGATCGGCTCGGCGAGGGTGGCCGTGGGGAGAAACAACACAAAGGCGAGCAACAGAGATTTCATGCGTATTCCCCCGGGAGCGAGACGGCGTGCCCGAGCACGAGCATGGCAGGTATTCCGGGACTTTCTACAGTGGGGCGGGAAGAAAAATGTTCGGGCCGACGGGCGCGAAGGAACGCCGTGCGCGCCTGCCAAGTTTGCTGCCGGAAACTGACAGCAATTCATGCCACGATGCTGGCCAATGACGATGGGCATGATGCCGGAGGCAGGACGACAGTGAGAGCGATGACGCGAGGGGCAACAGCATCGAACGGGCAGGCCGACTGATGGCGCCGATCAAGGTCGATCCCGCCAAGGTCCACGAATTCGCGGATCCTGCCGGCTTCTACGCCTGGCTGAGCAAGCACCACGCCACGGAAACCGAAGTCTGGATCAAGGTGCACAAGGTGGGGTCGGGATTGAAATCGATCACCCCCAAGCAAGCCATCGACGTGGTGCTGTGCTTCGGCTGGATCGATGCGGTGCGCAAAGGGTTGGACGACAAGAGCTTCCTGCAGCGCTACACGCCGCGCGGCAGGAAGAGCATCTGGAGCCTGATCAACATCGACAATGTGGCGCGGCTGGTCGAGGAGGGCCGCATGACCGAGCATGGGCTCAAACAGGTCGAAGCGGCGAAGGCGGACGGGCGCTGGGCGCGCGCCTATGGCAGCGGCAAGGAGATGAAAATTCCCGATGATTTGCAAGCGGCCATAGACGCCGAACCCGCTGCGAAGGCGATGTTGGCAAAGCTCAGCGCGCAAAACCGCTTCGCGCTCGCCTTCCGCATTCACAACATGAAGACGGAGGCCGGGCGCAAGAGGAAGATCGAAGCGTTTGTGGCAATGCTGAAGCGCGGTGAGACGATCCATCCGCAAGGCAGGAAGTGAGGTTTGGCGCGAGTTCGTCTTCGGCGCCGCAAGCCTGTCCTCAAGGGATCCCTCGTTGCGCGAAGCGCTTCAGGATTTGAATCGCGAAATTGTTCCAACTGCTTGTTTTCGCGCAATTCGGGGTCGGCGTGGCGCGGCCGCTTCAGCAACGACATCGCTGGTGGACGGAGGAGGGCACGGCGGCTACCCTTCGAAAGCCGCGACGATCGAGCGGCGGACCGGTCGCTGGGAGTCGTTGCCGTTGAGAAGAGTTGCTTCGTGGACGATGGCGCTGGGTCTCATTGTCATCGTCGCGTGTGTGGGAGCCGGGGTCACGCTTGCCCAGACTTCGCCCGATCAGACTTCTCCCGACTTGGCTTCCCCCTCGGCCTCGCCGGCAAAAGAGATCTCGGTCGGGATAAAACAGGCGCCGCCTTTTGCGTTCAAGCTGCAGGACGGCAGCTGGTCGGGATTGAGCATCGACCTCTGGCAGAAAATGGCCGGGCGGCTCAACCTGCGCTTCCACTATGTCGAAGTGCCTGCCGTGCAGGACCAGATCGATGGCGTCGTCAGCGGCAGATTCGATGCGGCGATGGCCGCGATCACGGTCACGGCCGACCGCGAAAAGGCCGTCGACTTCACGCAGCCCTTCTTCACGACCGGGCTCGGCATCGCAACGCCGCTCAACAACCAGCCGTCATGGCGGCCGGTGCTGCATGCCCTGACGTCGTTCGGCTTCCTGCAGGCGGTTCTGGCGCTGGTCATCATATCGGTGGTGGTCGGCGTCCTCATCTGGATGTTCGAACGCCGGCACAATGACGATTTCGGCGGCGGCGTCGCCAAGGGACTGTTTTCCAGCATGTGGTGGTCGACCATCGCCGCGACGCAGGCCAGCACCGGTGATTTCGGCCCGCGAACCGTGCCGGGGCGCGTGCTGGCCGCGCTCTGGATGATGGGATCGATCATTGCGATCGCGGTGTTCACTGCGGGTGTCACATCGGTGCTGACGGTGACGCAGATGGAAGGCATGGTGCAGGGCGAAAGCGATCTCGCCGCGGTCAGGGTCGGCGCGGTGCAGAGCTCGTCGACGGCGTCCTATCTGGATTCGACCCAGATCCGTCATCAGGACTTTGCCTCGATCCAGCAAGGCCTCAACGCGCTTCGCGCCGGCAAGATCGACGCGCTGGTGCACGACAAGCCGCTGCTTGGCTGGCTGGTCGGGCAGAATTACGCGACAAGCCTGCAGGTTCTCGATGCGACGTTCGACCAGCAGCAATATGCCATTGCGCTGCCGCTCGGCAGCCCGTTGCGCAAGTCTCTCGATGTCGCCCTCCTGCAGACCATCGAAAGCGATTGGTGGAAGCAGGCCGTCTTCCAGTATCTGGGCGAGAAGTAGCCGGCAGCAATTTCAGCGGTGCTATGCGCTGGAAGAACCGCCGTCGCTATCCGAGAGTGGCGGCCTGTCTTTCAGGGATGGATGGTTGCTGTCACTGGTCCAGGTCGACCGGTGTCACGCCAAGAAGTTTCAGGGCATTGGCATAGGTCCGGATGCCTTGCGCCTGCTTGCGCTCGGCACAGAACCGGTTCGCCTTGTCCTGGAGTGCCGTTGCCTCGGCGATCTGGCTCGCGCTGGCACCGGGTTTGGCTTTGGTCTGGATGGCTCCGTCGAGTTGAAGACCGAGCCGGCTGCAATATTCGCTCCGGGTGACCGCCGCATCCGACTGTGCGACCGCAAGCACGGCGAGCGAAATGCCTGTCAGGGCAGCCATCCATCCGGTCGAACGTCGTTGCATGTTTCGGGACCATTTCTTCGCGTTGTGCCGCAGGCCGCGTGACCGCCGCGAGGGTGGTTATGACAGGCGATGTTTTCGCGAGTTTTTCCCGGATGTTGAATCTTGTTTCTGGAGTGTGTCTGGCGGTGAAGCTGCCAATCTCCCCCACGAGGGGGAGATCGGCGGTGTGCGGCGCTTGCGCCTCTTCC
>NZ_RZPB01000304.1:4508-6746 GCF_003998535.1 Mesorhizobium sp. M7A.F.Ca.AU.002.02.1.1
CCGCATGATCAGACTTGAAAGCATCAGCAAGCAGAACGGCCGTCAGCTTGTCTTCATCGAAGCGTCGGCGTCCCTGCAGAAGGGCGAGAAGGTCGGCCTCGTCGGGCCGAACGGCGCCGGCAAGACGACGCTGTTTCGCATGATCACCGGCCAGGAGCAGCCAGACGAAGGCCAGGTGCAGGTCGATCGCGGCGTCACCATCGGCTATTTCAGCCAGGATGTCGGCGACATGGAAGGCCACAGCGCTGTCGCCGAAGTGATGAACGGCGCCGGGCCGGTCAGCGAAGTCGCGGCCGAAATGGCGGCCCTCGAGGCGGCCATGGCCGATCCCGAGCAGGCCGACCAGATGGACGAGATCATCGAAAAATATGGCGAGGCGCAGCACCGCTTCGAGGAACTCGACGGTTATGCGCTGGATGGCCGCGCCCGCGAAGTGCTGGACGGTCTCGGCTTTTCGCAGGAGATGATGGACGGCGATGTCGGAAAGCTGTCCGGCGGCTGGAAGATGCGCGTGGCGCTGGCCCGCATCCTGTTGATGCGGCCCGACGCCATGCTGCTCGACGAGCCGTCGAACCATCTCGACCTGGAGAGCCTGATCTGGCTGGAATCCTTCCTGAAGAACTATGATGGCGCGCTGCTGATGACCTCGCACGACCGCGAGTTCATGAACCGCATCGTCAACAAGGTGGTCGAGATCGACGCCGGTTCGCTGACCGCCTATTCCGGAAACTACGAATTCTACCAGCAGCAGCGGGCGATCGCCGATAAGCAGCAGCAGGCTCAGTTCGAGCGCCAGCAGGCGATGCTGGCCAAGGAGATCGCCTTCATCGAGCGCTTCAAGGCGCGCGCCTCGCATGCCGCGCAGGTGCAGAGCCGGGTGAAGAAGCTGGACAAGATCGACCGCGTCGAGCCGCCGAAGCGCCGCCAGACCGTGTCCTTCGATTTCCTGCCGGCGCCGCGCTGCGGTGAGGATGTCGTCACGCTGAAGAACGTCCACAAGGGCTATGGCAGCCGCAGCATCTATGAGGGGCTCGATTTCCAGGTCCGCCGCCGCGAGCGCTGGTGCATCATGGGCGTCAACGGCGCCGGCAAATCGACGCTTCTGAAGCTGGTCGCCGGCGCTTCCGAGCCCGATACCGGCACGGTCGCGCGGGGCCCAAGTGTCAAGATGGGATATTTCGCCCAGCACGCCATGGAGGTGCTGGAAGGCGAGCGCACTGTGTTCCAGACACTGGAAGACGCGTTCCCCCAGGCCGGCCAGGCGCCGCTGCGGGCACTCGCAGGCTGCTTCGGCTTTTCCGGCGACGAGATCGAGAAGAAATGCCGTGTGCTGTCAGGCGGCGAGAAGGCGCGGCTGGTGATGGCGCTGATGCTGTTCGACCCGCCCAACCTTTTGGTGCTGGACGAGCCGACCAACCATCTCGACATCGCCACCAAGGAGATGCTGATCACGGCACTTTCGCAGTATGAGGGCACCATGCTGTTCGTCTCGCACGACCGGCATTTTCTGGCGGCGCTTTCCAACCGCGTGCTGGAACTGACGCCCGAAGGCATCCACACCTATGGCGGCGGCTATACGGAATATGTCGAGCGGACGGGGCAGGAAGCGCCGGGCCTGAGGAGCTAACGGCTACCTCAGCGAGATGCTCATGCCGCTGAGGTCGGCGTTGACCTGCAGGCCGACCTGCCTGCCCGTCAATTCGAGCTGGGCGCCCTTGTCATTGGTCATGACGATCACCTGAGCCCCTTTGCCAAGCGCGCCGCCACCGCCCGCCGCACCGTAGACCCCGGTCACATCCCGCGCACGTTTGATGTGGCGCACGGTACCTCGGAAATAGGTCTTGGAGACGCCGAAGGCGAGACCGCCCGAGACGCCGCCGACCGAGATGGGATAGCGGCGGCCATGGAAGGTCAGCGTTCCTTCGCCTCCGGAGCCACCGACGAAGAAGGCCGCCTTGTAGACGGCGAAGCGGATCGTGCCGCTGTCGGCATGCGCGGCGCTGGCAAAGCCGATGCTCGCGGTGGCGACGGCGGCAACCGCTATGGAACGAAATCCGGATGAAATCTTCATGGTGAGAACTCCTCAATGTCGCCGCTTTGCCGGCCAGGATGTCTGGGTGGGATCAAAGCTACAACTGAACAGTCTCGCCCGCGGTTTGGTTCCAGGCCGCGTGATTTGGTTCCAGGCATCATTCGAATCCGGCTGCGGGAAGGCCGGGGAGAGGGCGGAGGGTGGGG
>NZ_RZPB01000305.1:0-6737 GCF_003998535.1 Mesorhizobium sp. M7A.F.Ca.AU.002.02.1.1
GCTGCCGCGTCATGATTTTCGCGATGGGAACGGACGAATTGCAGAAACAACTGCTCAATCGTGTCGGCCAGTGCGTTTTGACCTCGCCGGGTTCCGCCTGCTTTGCCGGGCTGCAGGGCAGCGCCGAGCTCAAGCTCGGTTCGGCACTGCGTTATTTCGGCGACGGCTGGCAAATCTCCAAGAAGATCGGCGACAGGCATTTCTGGCGTATTCCCGTCATGGATGGCGAGTTCCTGTGCGAAGCAACGACCGGACTGACGAAGGAAGCTGTCGGTGGCGGCAATTTCTTTGTCATGGCGCAAAGCAGCGCCAACGCTTTGGCCGCTGCCGAGGCCGCCGTCGGTGCGATCGGCATGGTGCCTGGCGCCATCGTGCCGTTTCCGGGCGGCATTGCCCGTTCGGGTTCCAAGATCGGTGGCAAATACAAAGGCATGATCGCCTCGGCCAACGAAGCCTACGCGCCGACACTGCGCGGCGTCGTCGCGAGTGAACTCGGTCCCGACATCAACGCCGTCCTGGAAATCGTCATCGATGGTGAGACCAATGATGCAGTTGCCGCCGCGATGAAGGCGGGCATCAAGGCTGTCATAGAGCTCGGACCGCAAAGAGGCGCGGTTCGGATCAGCGCCGGCAATTACGGCGGCAAGCTCGGGAAATTCATCTACTCGCTGAAGGATATGCTGCCATGAAGGCGCTGACCTTCACCCTGGTTGCCGAGCCGCCGGAGCGCCTTGACCTGTCGCCGCTGACGCCGGAGCGGCTGGCCGGGATCGAAAGGCGCGACGTCGAAAGAATCCAGATCGGCATGTCGAAGCTCGGATCGAAGGTGGGCGACATTTTTCGCGTCGCCGGCAGCGATCCGGCAAGCATCGTGTTCGAGGGCGGAAGCATGCGCCTTGACCTTGTGGCGCAAGGCATGCGGGGTGGGTCGGTTCGCCTCGTTGGCAATGCCGGCGCCCAGGCCGGGCGCGCCATGCGGGGTGGCAAGCTCACGATCGAAGGCAATGCGGGTCCATACGCCGGCTCCGGCATGCGCGGCGGCAGGCTTGAGATAACAGGCAATGCCGGCGACCACCTCGGTGCGCCGCTCGTCGGGGAACTGGCCGGCATGAACGGCGGTGTGTTGATCGTCAGGGGCAGAGCGGGCGCCTTCGCGGCGGACCGCATGCGGCGCGGCCTGGTCGCGGTGCTGAAAGGCTCCGGCGACCATGCCGGCAGCCGCATGATCGCCGGCACCTTGGTGGTGGCCGGTGGCACCGGTGAGATGCCTGGCTATCTGATGCGTCGCGGTTCGATCCTTCTCGATCGCGCGCCGGCACGCATGTCGCCGAGCTTCGTCGAATGCGGCGCGCCCGAGAGCGTTTTCGCCGCCATCATCGATCGTCATCTGATCGCCGAGGGCATTTTGAAACGGCCGCTTCTGGGGAGCGCACCGCGCAAATATGGCGGGGATAACGCAGTGCTCGGAATGGGCGATGTTCTTTTTCCGCGCTGAGATCCGTCGACACAGGAACCATACGATGGCAGGACGCAAGTGCTTGCCGCTGGGTGGCAGTGGTGGGGCCGACCGTCATCCGACCCGCAACGTGGAGAACACATGAAAATCATCTCTCAGACGAAAGCCCATGGCGGCGTGCAGGGCGTCTATTCCCATTTCTCGACGAGTTGCCGTTGCGACATGATTTTTGCCGTTTTCATACCTCCGCAGGCGCGGGAGACGCCTTGTCCCGTTGTGTGGTATCTCTCAGGCCTGACGTGTACGCACGCCAATGTCATGGACAAGGGCGAGTACAGGCGCATGGCCGCCGAGCTCGGCCTGATCGTCGTTTGTCCCGACACCAGCCCGCGCGGGGCCGACATTCCGGATGAAAAAGACAACTGGCAGTTCGGCTCCGGCGCCGGCTTCTATCTCGATGCGACGCAAGAGCCTTATGCGAAGAACTATCGTATGTATTCCTATGTCGCCGAGGAGTTGCCGGCCCTCATCGCGGCTGAATTTCCAGCCGATATGGCACGCCAGGCAATCTTTGGCCATTCGATGGGCGGGCATGGCGCGCTGACGATTGCCTTGAAGAATCCGCAGCGGTTCAAGAGCTGCTCGGCGTTCGCCCCGATCGCCCAGCCAAGCACCGCCGGCTGGTCGAGACCGGCTTTTGAGAAGTATCTCGGCAAGGATGAGGCCTCGTGGCGAAGCTGCGACGCGACGTCGCTCATCGACGACGGATACCGCTTCCCCGAATTTTTGGTGGATCAGGGAACGTCGGATGGATTTCTTGACGACGGGCTGAGGCCTTGGCTGCTTGAGGCGGCCTGCACCAAAGCAGGTATTCCTTTAAAATTGCGGATGCAGGATGGATACGACCACTCGTATCTTTTCATCTCCAGCTTCATGGACGACCATCTGAGATGGCATGCTGAGAGGCTTTGAACCGGGCAGGCCGAAGGCATGGCCAGATGCAAACAAGGTATTGAATTCGACGCCTTACGCCGGGGGCAGAGTCCCCGCCGGCGTCAAACGCTACACATTCAGCCCGGACGCTGCCTATGCGAAAGAGCTGAAAGCGGTAGCCAGCCCCGATGAGATCCCGGAGCCGCCCTGCGGCGCCTGGGGCGAAATGCCTGACGGCATCCAGTATTTCGAGGTGCCCGAGGGTGGGGGGCGGAAAGTGCTGTTCGTGCGGATAGGCCAGGACGAGCCTTCGTTTGACGGGCAGACGCTGGAGGTGTTGCAGGCGGGGTAAATTGGTCCGGGCAGCGATCCTGGCCGCAAACAACTATTCTGGCCGTATTCCCGGCTCCGGTGTCCCACAGGGAGATGATCCCATATCAACCTCGACATGTTCCACGGTGAGGTGACTACTTTCTGTTTGATTTTGCCAGTTCATCCAGAGATTTTGCTATCTTTTCGAGTTGCTCAGGAATTCTCTTCGCTCCGGACGTATAGAAATAAGCTCGAAGATCCACAAAGAAGTTCTCGGTATAGATACGCGACCCGTAGCCATAGGATGCCTGAATTGTGAATTTGTCAGGTGTTACTATTTTGCCGCCGATCTCCTTGCCGACCTGAGGGCCTGTACAAAGATCGATCCAGAATCCATCGCCAGGCGCGAGTGCAGCCAATGTGTTTTTGAAAATATACATATCAGAAATATTTTTTGATTCTCCAACGGTTTCCCCAAAGCGATAGAAGTCTCTGTCGACCGTCAGTTTAAGGTTCTCGGCGGATGAGGAGCCTCGGTTCCAGATTCGAGCAACAAAAATAGTATGGTGTTGAATTTCGATATTCAAAGCAATTACAGGCCGCGTTTGAACCTCGATCTGCTTCTGTATTTCTATGACCATCATTTTATTTGAGTGGGCTATCTTATAAGTTAGCCAGGCGTATACGCCCGTAATAACTACCAAAATTGTTGTTAGGAGGTCTATAGGCGTCAAACCAATAGCGCTTGTCATAAATTTTTCCAAAAGAAACCGCGCTCAATAACGTGGGTGTGAAGTTCATCTACCTGTAGTGCCGGTCTGGTTCGTGGCTTTATGCCTTTACGCACTCTGCCAAGCTAACACCTTCGGCACATTCAACCCATCGGCCCGCAAACCCTTGATGTGAAAGCGAATTGCATCGCGAATCTCGGCTTCCACCTCGCGTACAGTTGCACCGGTCGCGATGCAGCCGGGTAAATTCGGCACATAAGCGGAAAAGTTATTTCCCGCCTTTTCAATCACCACCGCGTAACACACGCACTTCACTCCCTAGGTGGATAGTCAGTGTAGCGGCTCACGCCCTGTTGCATCCTCATCGTCGGAATGGGTATTCCCACGCATTCGATAGAGCGGAGGGCTGTCCGATCTTGTAGCTTATTCGCTGCACCAAGCCGTTACCAACTATCGAGCGTTCGAAGTCCGGAACTGGCCCTTTATCGAAAAAGTTGGATACTAAGGTCTCGATGTCTCCCCGTTGGCTAAATATATAGCGATCAGCAAAAAGAGCCACGACCTCATTGATGCGATCTATCGCCCGGCGGTTGCGTACTTCTCTATGCATTGCATCCGTCTGCCTTCGGGTGTCCAGATACATCGCAATGCGCGGAGTTATAGGGAAGACAAGTTCAAAATCATCAAAATTTCCGACACTGTATGGAACTATTTTACCTATTGGTGTTCCCGATTTGAAGTAGCACACGGGGTTATCGCTAGAAATAAAATCGACGCCTGTCTCGTTGTGTATAAAAACAGGCGCGTTGTACCGATTCATTACAGGAAGCATGCCTCGAATGATATTTGGCATCGAAAGAAGGGCGGTATGCGGGTCAATGTTTATTTGAATTATGCCGGCGTTTATCAAATCCTGCATTCTAATCTGGCTCGATACATCTCCTGTCGTCTTGCGATAAATTTCCAACAGAGCCTCGGGTACGGGAGGTGAAACTGCGTCCGATATCCTAGCAACAGAGTCTCGCAAAAGGCTCATAACAGATCTAAGCGCGTTGGGTACACGGCATCGCATGGACAAAAGGAATTCGGTGAAATGTTTAATTTCATCAAGTGAGAGCGGTTTCTTTTCCGCGATAATGTTCACAGCTCGGTCCCAGCCGCTTTCTATCGTGTCGGAAAAAAGTCTCTCGATCGCGTTGTCAAAACGCGCTTCAGCATGAACTGGTTGTGAGTATAGGTATTTCTCTTTGAATACCGATTTTGGAGAGGTGCAGAAAAGCCTACAATCTTCCCACGTATCGTAGACTTTGATGCAGCCGTCTCCATCCAAGAAATGCTTCGAATAAGTTTCCGGAATATAGTGCTGTTGCTTGGGCTCTGGCGGCATTTTTATAGACCTCCGCTCTCAGCATATCTCTTCTGCTGAGAGCGGAGTCGCATTGTTGGCAGCAGACAGACAGCGCGCGTGAATTAGCTCAGCTGCACCCGCTCGTCGAGCCACACGTATCGCACTTCTCGCAGGTCCCGTTCCGCACCATGGTAAAATTCTGGCACTCGGAGCAGGAATTGCCGGTGTAGCCCTGGAGCAGCGATTTGGCGCGGCGGTCGTTGGCGAGTTTCTTGGCTTCCGCCGCCTCCATGGCCGCGGCGTCGGTGAACAGCGCAGCCGTGGCGTCGGAAGCAACACCCGCCGCTTCCTCGAAGGCGATGTCCTCGGCCAATTCCTTTGCCCGCTCCTCATAGTCGCGCTTGTAGGCGACCGCTTCGTCGCTGGCGGGTTTCAGCGCCAGCACGTTGGAGCCGGAGAAGGCGGTCGGTGCCGAGCGGGCAGGGGCGCCCGAGGGGGCCGCAAAGCCTTTCGGATCGTTGCCGCTGACGCGCGACACCAGCTTCACCGGCGAGGCGCCACGGGTCAGGCCCTTGGAGACCGCATCGGTCTTGCCTTCGCTGATGCCACGGCCAAGTGCGGTGTTGGAAAAGTCCGACTGGTCGACATGGGCGAGATCGTTGCGGCCGAGGTAGGAGATCGCCAGCTCGCGGAACACGTAGTCGAGGATCGACGTCGCGCTCTTGATGGCGTCATTGCCCTGCACCATGCCGGCCGGCTCGAACTTGGTGAAGGTGAAGGCGTGCACATATTCGTCGAGCGGCACGCCATATTGCAGGCCCAACGAAATGGCGATGGCGAAGTTGTTGAGAAGGCCACGCAAAGTCGCGCCTTCCTTGTTCATGTCGATGAAGATCTCGCCGAGACGGCCATCGTCATATTCGCCGGTGCGCAGGAAGATGGTGTTGCCACCGATCTTGGCTTTCTGCGTGTAACCCTTGCGGCGGCCGGGCAGCTTTTCCTGCTCGCGCGACACGCGCTCGATGATGCGCTCGACGATCCGCTCGGTGATCTGTGCGGCACGTGCTGCCGCAGGTGCGGCGAGCAGCTGCTCGACGGCTTCATCCTCGTCGTCCTCGCCATCGGCGAGCAGCGAGGAATTGAGCGGCTGCGACAGTTTCGAGCCGTCGCGGTAGAGCGCGTTGGCCTTCAGCGCCAGCTTCCACGACAGCATGTAGGCGCCCTTGGCGTCTTCCACCGTCGCATCGTTGGGCATGTTGATGGTCTTGGAGATCGCGCCGGAAATGAAGGGCTGTGCCGCCGCCATCATCTGGATGTGGCTGTTGATAGACAGCGAGCGCTTGCCGATCTTGCCGCACGGGCTGGCGCAATCGAACACGGCGAGGTGTTCGGCCTTGAGGAACGGCGCGTCTTCCAGCGTCATCGCACCGCAGACATGGATGTTGGCGGCCTCGATGTCCTTGCGGGAGAAGCCGAGCGCCGGCAGCATCTCGAACGAGAAGTCGTTGAGCTGCTCGTCGGTGAAGCCGAACGTCTCCTTCACCCAGTCGGCGCCGAGCGTCCACTGGTTGAAGACAAACTTGATGTCGAAGGCCGACTTCAAGGCTGCGTTGAGCGCCGCGATCTTCTCGTCGGTGAAGCCCTTGGCCTTGAGCGCGCCGGGGTTGATGGCCGGCGCCTGGTTGAGGTTGCCGTGGCCGACCGCATAGGCCTCCATCTCGGCGATCTGGGCTTCGGAATAGCCGAGCGTGCGCAGCGCTTCCGGCACGGCGCGATTGATGATCTTGAAATAGCCGCCGCCGGCCAGCTTCTTGAACTTCACCAGCGCGAAGTCGGGCTCGATGCCGGTGGTGTCGCAATCCATGACCAGGCCGATCGTGCCGGTCGGCGCGATGACGGTCGCCTGCGCGTTGCGGTAGCCATGCTCCTCGCCGAGCTCGATGGCGCGGTCCCAGGC
>NZ_RZPB01000306.1:0-6734 GCF_003998535.1 Mesorhizobium sp. M7A.F.Ca.AU.002.02.1.1
CTCCAAGGGCGCGCCGTCGCAGCCGGCCGAGACACCGAAAGCAGCACCGGCACCGGTTGCCGTGCGGGCGCCGTCCGCGGGCGACGATGCATCGCGCGAGGAGCGCGTGCGCATGACCAAATTGCGCCAGACCATCGCGCGCCGCCTCAAGGAAGCGCAGTCGACCGCAGCCATGCTGACCACCTTCAACGAGGTCGACATGTCAGCGGTGATGGCGCTGCGCACCAAGTACAAGGACGTGTTCGAGAAGAAGCACGGCGTGAAGCTCGGCTTCATGGGCTTCTTCACCAAAGCCGTCACCCACGCCCTGAAGGAAATCCCCTCGGTCAATGCCGAGATCGACGGCACCGACATCATCTTCAAGAACTATGCCCATATCGGCGTCGCCGTGGGCACCGAAAAGGGCCTTGTCGTGCCGGTGGTGCGCGATGCCGACCAGATGTCGATCGCCGAGATCGAGAAGGACATCGGCCGGCTGGGCATCGCCGCGCGCGACGGCAAGCTGTCGGTCGCCGACATGCAGGGCGGCACGTTTACGATTTCCAACGGTGGCGTCTACGGGTCGCTGATGTCGACGCCGATCCTAAACGCGCCGCAGTCGGGCATTCTGGGCATGCACAAGATCCAGGACCGGCCGGTCGTAGTGGGCGGCCAGATCGTGATCCGGCCGATGATGTACCTGGCGCTCAGCTACGATCACCGCATCGTCGACGGCAAGGAAGCGGTGACCTTCCTGGTCCGCGTCAAGGAAAGCCTGGAGGATCCGGAACGGCTGGTGCTTGATCTCTGAGGTCTGGTGCTGATCCGGCTGTTGGAATGTGTGCCGGAGGAAGGGATCTGCGCGGCAGAATGACGACCCGTTCCCTTAGCCTTTCCAAGGTGCTTTCGATCGCATCGATCGCGGCCGGCATGGTGCTGGCCGCTGCCGGCGCTCACGCCGCCTGTCCGATCGAGCTCGCTGTCTATGGCGATACACAGAGCGGCAGCGAGATCGACTTCACGCCGACCGGCACCTCGGCGACCGTCACCAACACCTTCCGCATGATTCTCGACAATGATGTGGTGCTCAACGGCATCGTCATGTGGAATGAAGGCGTATCGCGGCCGAACGGTGCGCTGATGCACAAATGCCCCGAGGGCGACGTCACCGGCGAGGAGCTTGCCGCCTGCACGCCCTGGCACGGCGTCATCTACACGGCGGATGAAAAGGGCAACATCGGACTGCTGCCGGCTGAAGGCGTCGAAGCGCCGAAGACGCTGATCCTGCCGGACCTCGGGTCGGCGTTGCGCCAATCCAGCGCCTATGGCGGCAGCGGATTTTCGAAAGTGCCGTGGGATGTGTTTGCCTTGAAGGGATGCCAGGAATGAGCGGGACGCAAAAGGTGCTGCTGGTCACCGGCGGCAGCCGCGGCATCGGCGCCGCGATCTGCCGGCTCGGATCGAAGGCCGGCTACCGGGTCGCGGTCAACTACGCTTCGAACCAGGAGGCCGCCAAGGCGCTGGTCGCCGAGATCGAGGCCGCCGGCGGCGAGGCTTTCGCGGTCAAGGGCGATGTCGGCAAGGAGTCCGATATCGTGGCCATGTTCGAGGCCGTCGACCGCGCCTATGGACGGCTCGATGCCTTCGTCAACAATGCCGGCATCGTCGACGTCAAGGCGCGCGTCGACGAGATGGATGTTTCGCGGCTGGAGCGCATGATGCGCATCAATGTCGTCGGCTCGTTCCTCTGCGCCCGCGAGGCGGTGAAGCGCATGTCGACCCGTCATGGCGGGTCGGGCGGATCCATCGTCAACATCTCGTCGGCCGCGGCGACATTGGGCTCGCCGGGCGAATATGTCGATTATGCCGCCTCCAAGGGCGCCATCGACACCTTCACCGTCGGGCTCGCCCGTGAGGTGGCGCTAGAAGGCATCCGCGTCAATGCGGTGCGGCCGGGCATCATCGACACGGACATCCACGCCTCCGGCGGGCAGCCGGACCGGGTGGAGCGGTTCCGCGATCTGCTGCCGATGAAAAGAGCCGGTACAGTGGATGAAGTCGCGGGCGCGGTTCTCTATCTTCTCTCCGACGCCGCGTCCTATACGACGGGCGCGATCCTGAATGTAAGCGGCGGCCGCTGAGCGCTCTCAAGCAGATCGAGCATGATGTTATCCGAAAACCGCGTCACACTTTTCGGCATCATGCTCAAAACAGAAGGACAGTATCATGGCTTATGACGTCGTTATCATCGGATCGGGACCCGGCGGCTATGTCTGCGCCATCAAGGCGGCGCAGCTCGGGCTCAGGGTTGCGGTGGTCGAGAAGAACGCGACCTTCGGCGGCACCTGCCTGAACATCGGCTGCATCCCGTCCAAGGCGCTGCTCCATGCCTCCGAGATGTTCGCCGAGGCCGGCCACTCCTTCGACACGCTCGGCGTCGAGACATCGGCGCCGAAATTGAACCTGAAGAAGATGATGGCGCACAAGGATGCGACGGTGTCGTCGAACGTCAACGGCGTCGCCTTCCTGTTCAAGAAGAACAAGATCGATAGTTTCCGCGGCACCGGCAAGGTGCTCGCCGCCGGTAAAGTGTCGGTCACCTCCGAGGACGGCAAGGTCGAGGAGATCGAGACGAAGAACATCGTCATCGCCACCGGCTCGGATGTCGCCGGCATTCCCGGCGTCAAGGTCGACATCGACGAGAAGGTGATCGTGTCGTCGACCGGCGCGCTGTCGCTGGATAAGGTTCCCGGCCATCTGGTGGTGGTCGGCGGCGGTGTCATCGGGCTCGAGCTCGGCTCGGTGTGGGCGCGGCTCGGCGCCAAGGTCACCGTGGTCGAATTCCTCGACACCATCCTGGGCGGCATGGACGGCGAGGTCTCCAAGCAATTCCAGCGGTTGCTGGGCAAACAGGGCTTCGAGTTCAAGCTCGGCGCCAAGGTCACCGGCGTCGCCAAGGCCAAGAAGGGTGCGACCATCACCTTCGAGCCGGTCAAGGGCGGCGCCGCCGAGACCATCGAGGCCGATGCCGTGCTGATCGCCACCGGCCGCCGCGCCTATGCCGACAGCCTCGGGCTCGGGGAAGCCGGCGTCGAGGTCGACGAGCGCGGCCGGGTCAAGACCGATGGCCATCTCAAGACCAATATCCCGGGCATCTATGCCATCGGCGATGTCATCGCCGGGCCGATGCTGGCGCACAAGGCCGAGGATGAGGGCGTGGCGGTAGCGGAAACCATTGCCGGTCAGGCCGGCCACGTGAACTATGACGTCATTCCGAGCGTCGTCTACACCAGCCCGGAAATCGCCTCGGTCGGCAAGACCGAGGAAGAATTGAAGAAGGCCGGCATCGACTACAAGATCGGAAAGTTCCCGTTCAGCGCCAATGGCCGGGCGCGCGCCATGCTGCACACGGACGGTTTTGTGAAGATCCTCGCCGACAAGCAAAGCGACCGCGTGCTCGGCGTCCATATCGTCGGCTTCGGCGCCGGCGAGATGATCCACGAGGCGGCGGTGCTGATGGAGTTCGGCGGTTCGTCGGAGGATCTCGCCCGCACCTGCCATGCGCACCCGACGATGTCGGAGGCGATCAAGGAGGCGGCGCTGGCGACGTTCTTCAAGCCGATCCACATCTAAGGCCCTTTCATAAACTCTACTCCGGCGGCCATCTGGCGAGGTTTTCTCCGCTTTCACAGCGCCGCGCGTCCCTCCTGGACGCTCAAAGGATGCTGTGACCCTTTTTGATTGGCGCATGATCCTCTCCGAAAAAATCGGACTGATCTTCGGGGTCATGCGCTGCTCACGGACCCAATGTCCGCTGCGCTCCGGTTCTCGAAAACCACACCAGCTGACTCACCGGAGCGAGTTTCTGGAAAGGCCTTTCTGGCGGCCCCTACAAAACAAAACGGCCCGCTTTTCAGCGGGCCGTTCGTAACTGATATCGAGCCAATCACTGGGCCGGTGCAGGTGCCGGCGCAGGGGCTGGTGCCGGCGCAGGAGCCGGTGCGGGCGCGGGTGCCGGGGCAGGCGCCGGTTCTGCAGGTGCCGGAGCAGGCGCGGGCGCAGGTTCAGCCGGCTTCATCGGTTCCGCCGGTGCAGGCGCTGGGGCCGGTGTGCTGGCCGCCGGCGGCTCGGCGGGTGCCGGGTGCTCACCACTTCTTCCGAAAACATAATACGCGACAACCGCCAGAATAACGACGACCAGTGCAATCAGCCAACCGCTACCACCGCCGCCGCCACTTGGCCTTGGTGCGTTGGTGGACGAATTGAACGGGTCGTTTGGATTCGGTGTGTTCGCCATAAAAGTGTCCTCCGTGGATGAAAAATATCAATCAACACCATACAACGCGCAATCATTGAACTGGTTTCACGCTAGGGTTGGAAAACGCCAAAAACAAGGACAATCCTGCCCTTCCGCAGCCGGAGTGGCGTCGTTTCGCCACGCAGCGCGCCAAGTTTGCGTCTGTTAAGGTCGAATCAGAGGGTTTTGCCGTGACGAATCCGTCAGCTCAGCTTGTCCCGAATCACTGCGATGCTCTCGCCAGAGCCCAGTTCGCAGACCGCTATGTGCTGGTCACTGAAGGCCTTTCCTTAACCGCATTCGGCGCGGCCGAACGCGCTCTGGGGCGAACGCCGCCCTGGGTCGGCAGGCTCATGGCGCTGCGCAATCTTGCCGTCAGGCCGTTCCGGCTGAAGACGGGCTTGGAAACTGCGGTGTTGCCGTCGGGCCGGATCGGGATATTTCCGCTCATCAGCCAGTTTCCCGGCAAGGTTGTGCTTGGCCTCGACGACCGACATCTCGATTTCCGTGTTCTGGTCGAAGTCAGGGATCTTGGCAGCGGCCGGCAAGAGGTGGCCGCGACGACGATCGTCAAGACGCACAATTGGCTCGGGC
This sequence comes from Mesorhizobium sp. M7A.F.Ca.AU.002.02.1.1, assembly GCF_003998535.1. Taxonomy (NCBI): domain Bacteria; kingdom Pseudomonadati; phylum Pseudomonadota; class Alphaproteobacteria; order Hyphomicrobiales; family Phyllobacteriaceae; genus Mesorhizobium; species Mesorhizobium sp. M7A.F.Ca.AU.002.02.1.1. The sequence goes on from NZ_RZPB01000306.1 coordinate 4,871, forward strand.
GCGCCTATCTCGCGATCATCATGCCGTTTCACCGGATGGTCGTCCCGGCGATGCTGGCCCAGATCCTGGCGAAGTAAGCTGAAGTCACTAAAGTCCGACAGGCGTGACGGTGTAACCGGCCTTGCGGAAATCCTCGACCAGGCCTTCGGGGCCGGGAAGGTGGAGGGCGCCGACCGCCATGAAGACGTTGCCCCTGGCAAGGATCGGTTCGGCATGCTCGACCATCACCTTGTTGCGGCTGGTGATCATGGTTTCCTCGAACGCCGCATAGCCCGCGGGGTCGTCCGTGCCCTCCGGCATGGCCACGCGAAACAGCGGCCAGAACATTCCGGTGTCGCCGCGCTGGTAGAGCACGATCATGGTTTCGTTGATGTCGTTGATCTTATCGCCGAGCTTCAGCGTGTCGACGAGGCCCTTCATGTGAAACGCCAGCGGCAGCGAGGCCATGGCGCGCAGCTGGCTTTCAGCCGTCTCCAATCCTTCCACCGGCTTGCCGGAAGCCTTCGCACCTTGCGCCAGTCTGACATCGAGCACCGGGGCGCCGCCTGACTGGCGGGCCAGCTCGCAGGCCGGCAGTGCCATCATGGCCGAGAGCATCCACGGCTTCATCTTGGCAACCGTTGCCGGAGGAATGCCGCGTGCGTCGAGCGCGGCGTTCATGGCCGCCGCATCGTCGGGCGACAGCAGCGACGCCAGCGTCGTCGAATCAGTGAACATCATCAGGTCCGGCTCTTTGAGCATCGCGACCATCATCTTCTGCTTGTCGAGCACGTCCGTGGTTTCGATGATGATGGTGCCGGCGGCGTCATAGGCTTTCTGCGCTTCGGGAGGCAGCGTGGTGACGCGCGGGTCGGTCATATGCATGGTGCCGAACAGGAAGGACGGCTTCTCGCCGGGCTTTTCCAGCTTCCATAACAGGCCCTTGCCGTTCGGCGTCGCGGCGGCTTCCGCTTCGATCTTGCGGTAGCTCGCCGGATCGTTCTTCTGCAGGGCCGACAGCATGTCGGCACCGGTGCAGGTCGGGACTTCGGCATGCGCCTTGCCGGCCGCGAACAGCAGCACGGCGAGGAACGACAGGAAGAACAGAACATTGAGCGCGACGAGCAGCTTCAGCGACACGGAAGCAGCACGGTCGGCGATGGCTATGACGCGTTTCATGAGCCTCTTCTAGGACTGAAAAGCGGCAAAACGGTTAACCTGTGCTGAGAAATTGTCTTGGACTGGCTATCGCGCTCAACTGACGTCGATGGGGCTCATGCTTCAACGATTAGCGGAAACGCCCATTTCTTCGTCATCCCAGGGTCTCCGCGACGGAGCTTCGCTCCTGCTTCGCCCAGGGATGACGACGTTGGGGAGGCTTTCGGCCAAATGGTGAACGTTACTGGCGTTCACGCCCTGGGATGCGCCTGCTCATAAATCTCGAGCAGCCTCGCGGTGTCGACGCCGGTGTAGATTTGCGTCGTCGACAGGCTGGCGTGGCCGAGCAGTTCCTGGATGGTGCGCAAATCACCGCCGCGGCCGAGCAGATGCGTGGCGAAGGAATGGCGCAGTGCATGCGGCGTCGCGGTATCGGGCAGGTTGAGCGCCGAGCGCAGCTTGGCCATGTCGCGCTGGACGATGGCCGGGTTGAGCGGGCCGCCGCGGGCGCCGCGAAACAACAGGCCCTTGGGGTCGAGATGGTAGGGGCAGAGCCGGCGATATTCGGCGATTGCCCTGAGCGCCACCGGCAGCACCGGCACCAGGCGCGTCTTGCCGCCCTTGCCGGCAACGCGCAGCACCGTGTCGGCCGCCGACGCCAGATCGGCGCCGGTCAGGCCGAGCGCCTCGGAAATGCGCAGGCCAGAGCCGTAGAGCAGCGTCAGCA
>NZ_RZPB01000307.1:0-6729 GCF_003998535.1 Mesorhizobium sp. M7A.F.Ca.AU.002.02.1.1
ATGCTGATCTCTTCCTGCGCCGCGTTGGTGTAAATTTCCGAAAAGAGATCGAAGACGTCAGACTGGTTCTCTCGCATGATGCTTTTGCCCTCGGAGCCGCTGTGGCTTCCATTCGGCTCGTCTCGCATTCAACTGCCGGGGGGCACCGTTTGTTCCCTTCATGTGAAGAGGTGGCCGCGATCTTAAGGATTGAGGCTACTCCGCGAGACCAAAGCGCTCGTTGCGGAGCCGTATTCAGCGGGTAGCGGGTGTGTTGCGAACCCCTGACTGGACGGCTGGGGCGGCCGCGTGCAGTCTTGCCTTGCCAGGAGACAATGATGATCGATCGACGAAGCCTGATCATGGCCTCCATGGCGGCGATGCTGCCGTTGGAAGCGTCGGCCGCGTGGAAAACACGCCGGCCCACGCCAGAAACCTTCGACTACGGGCCGGCCAAGCTCGACATCTACGCGCCCGATGGTGCAACCGGCCTGCCGGTCGTGTTTTTCGTTCATGGCGGCACCTGGCAGTTTGGCAAACGCAGTCAGGTGGACGCCAAACCGGCCTTCCTGCTCGCCAACGGCTTCTGCTTCGTCTCCATCGATTACCGCATGCTGCCGCAGGCCAATGTCGCCACCCAGGCTGGTGACGTCGAAAAGGCCTATGCTTACATCAGGGCCAACATCGCCCGGCATGGCGGCGATCCCAACCGCATCGTCGGCATGGGCCATTCGGCCGGCTGCCATCTGGTTGCGCTGACCGGCATGCGCGGCGGATTGCCGGGCATAGCCGCGCTCATCCTCGACGACACCAGGGCCTATGATCTTGCAGCACTTGCCAAGAATGGCGGTATGGTCCGGGCCTATGCCCGCGTCTTTTCCGATCCCGCGCAATGGGCGGCACTTTCGCCGGCCAGCTATGTCGACGGCCGCAAGCACCCGCCGACTTTCATCGCCTATTCGCGGGCATCGGGCCGGAGCGAGGACTCCAGGGCCTTTGCCGAGCGCCTGCGATCGACGGGCACCAAGGTTACGCTGTTCGACGGCAGCGCCTATACGCATATGTCGATCAATCGCGATTTCGGCGAGGAGGGCGACGCGCTGACCGCGGCCGCGCTGGCATTCCTGAAATCGACGGTTGGCTGATCTTTACGGCACTGGATTAGATCAAAAGTAGCGGCAAGACATTGCTGCAGGTGCTCGCGGGTGCAACTGCTCTGCGATCTTGAGCGGGAGGGAATTGCATGAACGGCGCCGATGTCCTGTGTGACGTGCTTCTGGCCAATGATGTGACGGTCTGCTTCGCCAATCCCGGCACCTCCGAAATGCACTTCGTTGCAGCGCTTGACCGCAAGCCGAAAATGCGTTGCGTGCTCGGGCTGTTCGAAGGCGTGGTGACGGGTGCCGCCGATGGCTATGCGCGGATGACCGATCGGCCGGCCGCGACGCTGCTGCATACCGGTCCCGGCCTGGCCAACGGGCTGGCCAACATGCACAATGCCCGGCGTGCCTTCAGCCCGATGATCAACATCGTCGGCGACCACGCCTCTTACCATCTGCCGCTCGATGCCCCACTCACCAGCGATATCGAGAGCCTTGCGGCGCCGATGTCCAACTGGGTCGGCCGCGTCAAGGGTCCGGCCGATGTCGTGCCGGCAGCTGAAGCGGCCTTTCGCGCCTCGCTGACACCACCCGGCGTCGCGACCCTGATCCTGCCGGCGGATGCCGCCTGGGGCGAAGTCGAGGCGGTTTTGCCCGGCAAGGTGACGTTGGCGCCGACGCCGGCCGTCGATATGGACGCGGTACGCAAGATCGCCGCGGCGATCCGTGCCGCTCCGGGCCGGGCCGGCATGATCGTTCGCGGAAAGGCCGCGCGCGCCGATGCGCTCGCCATCGCCGGGCAGATCTCGACGGGCAGCGACGTCCGGCTGTTCGGCGAGGTTCTGATCGCACGGATGCAACGCGGGCGCGGGCGTGTCGCGCCGACCCGCATCCCCTATCCGGTCGATGCGGCGATGGCTGTGCTGAGCGACGTCGATGTTCTGATCCTGGTCGGCGCAAAGGAGCCGGTTGCCTTCTTCGCCTATCCGGGAAAACCGGGACGGCTTGTCCGGGAAGGCTGCGAGGTGCTGACATTGGCCGCCCATGGCGACGATCTGCATGCGGCGCTGGAGGCGCTTCGCGACGAACTTGGCATCAAGCCGTCGCGACACAAGGTGCTGGCGGCCGCTTTTCCCGACGAGGCAACGCCGAACGGCAAGCTGACGGAAGATGCCGTCGCACTTTCGGTGGCGCGCAAACTGCCGGCCGATGCGATCGTCTGCGATGAAGCGGTCACCTCGGCCAGGCGTTTCTTCGCGCTGTCGGCCTTTGCCGCGCCGCACGACTACATGATGGGCACGGGCGGATCGATCGGTGGCGGCATCCCGATGGCGACCGGGGCGGCAATCGCCTGTCCCGACCGCAAGGTGGTCAATCTCGAAGCCGACGGCAGCGGCATGTACACGGTGCAGGGATTGTGGACGCAGGCGCGGGAAAAGCTCGACGTGGTGACGATCGTGTTTTCCAACCGAACCTATGCGATCCTGCATGGCGAGATGAAGAATGTCGGCGTCGGCGCCATCGGCGAGAACGCCAGGCGCATGCTCGACCTCGACCATCCCTCGCTCGACTGGGTATCGCTGGCCAAAGGCATGGGCGTGGAGGCGGCTCGCGCCGATACGTGCGAGCGCTTCGACGCGTTGCTGGACAGTGCGCTGTCACGGCGCGGGCCGTTCCTCATCGAAGCGGTGCTCTGAGCGCGGGGAAGCGACCTACCAGCGGGTCTTTTCGCCGGGAGCCGCGGGTTCGATCGCCAGCGCATGCACGCCGGCCTTCAGTTCGTCGGCAAGCAGTTCGTTGACGGCGCGGTGACGGTCGATGCGGCTCATGCTGGCAAAGGCGGAAGCGACGACGCGGACGCGAAAATGCGTCTCGCCGGTGCCGTCGTAAGTGCCGTGATGGTCGGAGCCGTGATGGTGGTGGCCGGCATGGAGATGGCTCTCGTTGATGATAACCAGCCTGTCCGGCGAAAATGCCTTGTTGAGCTTGTCTTCCATGGTCGCCTGTATGGACATCGCCATCTCCCTTCACCACATATCGTTGGCGTCTCGGCCTGGAAACCGAAAATCGGTTTCGCGAGGGGCCGCCGCCGCGCAACAAAATCCGCCATTCGCCTGCTTTATGCCGCGATTCAGCGGTTAGGGCGATGATCGCGAAAATGTCAATTCTTGTTTCGCATCTGCGAACGCCCCATAAATGGGTAAGATGAAGCCGTACCCCAAATATTTCGAGAAGATTCGCGTCCGTCCCGACAAGGACGCGGAGCTGAAGTCGCACTCGCCGATCTGCCAGTGGGACGGCTGCAAGGAAGCGGGCACCCATCGTGCGCCGGTCGGGCGCATGAAGGAGGGTGAGTATTTCCACTTCTGCTTCGATCATGTGCGCGAGTACAACAAGGGCTTCAACTACTTTTCCGGCGTGCCGGACACCGAGGTCGCGCGCTTCCAGAAGGAAGCCATGACCGGGCACCGGCCGACCTGGAAGATGGGCGCCAACGGGGCCTCGACCCGGTCGTCGCCCGATATGGCCCAGATGCGCTCCGGCCGCGCCGGCTACTATAACCGCATGCGCGACCCGTTCGACCTGTTCAAGGGACCCAAGGATCCGCGCGAGGCGCGCGAGCGCAAGGCCAAGCCGCTTGAGGCCAAGGCGCTGGAAACGCTTGGTCTTGATACAAAGGCGACTGGCAAGGAGATCAAGGCGCGCTATAAGGAACTGGTGAAACTACACCATCCGGATGCGAATGGTGGCGACAGAGGTTCGGAAGACCGGTTCCGCGATGTGCTGCAAGCCTATCGCGTGCTCAAACAGGCGGGCCTGTGCTGAGCGACCATACGGTTCGTGTCGTTTTCCAACTTTCATAAGGTTGGAAAAGGCTTTAAGACCGCCCCCGGACAAAATCGATTGCCGGCGAAATCAGACGTTTCGCCCGTGGAGACGTTGAGAGATATGAACAAGGTCGATCGCGACATCGCCAACCTGCCCGACACGACGGTGTCGGTGAAGGAGAAATTCGGCTTCGAATCCAAGATGGTGGTGCCGGCCTATTCGGTGACATCGGAGCATGTGCCCGACATCGACCCGGACTATCTGTTCGACAAGAACACGACGATGGCGATCCTTGCGGGCTTTGCCTACAACCGCCGCGTCATGGTGTCGGGCTATCACGGTACCGGCAAGTCGACCCATATCGAACAGGTAGCCGCCCGCCTCAACTGGCCCTGCGTGCGCGTCAACCTCGACAGCCATGTCAGCCGTATCGATCTCGTCGGCAAGGACGCGATCGTGGTCAAGGACGGGTTGCAGATCACCGAATTCCGCGACGGCATCCTGCCCTGGGCCTACCAGCACAATGTCGCGCTGTGCTTCGACGAGTATGATGCCGGCCGTCCGGATGTGATGTTCGTCATCCAGCGCGTGCTGGAATCGTCAGGCCGGCTGACGCTGCTCGACCAGAGCCGGGTTATCCGCCCGCATCCGGCCTTCCGGCTGTTTTCGACCGCCAACACGGTCGGCCTGGGCGACACCACCGGCCTCTATCACGGCACCCAGCAGATCAACCAGGCCCAGATGGACCGCTGGTCGATCGTCACCACGCTGAATTATTTGCCGCACGACAATGAAGTCGCCATCGTGCTGGCCAAGGCCAAGCACTATCGCGACGGCAAGGGCAAGGACATCGTCAACAAGATGGTGCGCGTCGCCGACATGACGCGCTCGGCCTTCATCAACGGCGATCTGTCGACCGTGATGAGCCCGCGCACGGTGATCACCTGGGCAGAGAATGCCGAGATATTCGGCAATATCGGCATGGCGTTCCGGCTGACCTTCCTCAACAAGTGCGACGAACTGGAGCGCTCGGTGGTGGCCGAGTTCTACCAGCGCGCCTTCGGCGAGGATCTGCCCGAGAGCGCCGCCAACGTGGTGCTGGGCTAAGACCGCTCCATGGGAACGACCCACCGGACGTTCCTATGGAGTCTTGTATTCCTCTGCTTTGGTCTCAGTCAGGCAGCCATGGCCCAGAACCAACCACTCAAACCTGGGCAGACTTGGACGTATCACGGCGCGACACCAGTATCCTCGCGTGTGATCATAGGCGCTGTCGATTATCTGGAAGGCGAAAGTCAGCCGATCGTATCGATCTCAGTCTCTGACGCGCCGATACCTAATGACGGAAAGCAGCTGCAAACAATCCCTCACCTCCCTGTAGCGGCTGACGTACTGAGAGAAAGTCTGGTTGAACTTGAGGGTGTTCGTCCAATTCCCGACGGGTTTGACCACGGATACAGTCATTGGAGACAGGCATATGACAGTGGGAAAGGCGGCTATTTTACGATCTCGGTCGAAGAGATTATCGGCCTCCTGCGCACTCAGCTTGGCCAGCGGCCAGCGGTACAATAGAGATAGATGATGGCGGGTCCGGGCGACAACACGCGCAACAAGTCGAAGACGGGCTCTGAAGCCGACAGCTTCAAGCGTGCCGTCACCGTCTGCATGCGCGCCATTGCCGGCGACAAGGAACTGGAAGTCGGTTTCGCCAAGGACCGGCCGGCGCTCGCCGGCAGCCGCGCGCGCTTGCCGGAGCTGCCCAAGAAGGCATCGAAGACCGATATCGCGATCACCCGCGGCCTCGGCGATTCCATGGCGCTGAAGCGCGCCTGCCATGATGTGCGCATCCACACCAAGCTGGCGCCGGAAGGCAAGGCGGCCCGCGCCATCTATGACGCGGTCGAGCAGGCCCGCGTCGAGGCGATAGGCTCACGCGCCATGCAGGGCGTCGCCGACAATATCGGCTCGATGCTGGAGGACAAATACGCCAAGGCCAACCTCGTCGACATCAAGGACAAGGCCGACGCGCCGATCGAGGAAGCTCTTGCCCTGATGGTGCGCGAGAAGCTGACCGGCCGTCCGATCCCGAAAAGCGGCGAGCGGCTGGTCGAACTTTGGCGCCCCTGGGTCGAGGAGAAGGCCAAGGCCGACCTCGACGGATTGTCGGCCAAGCTCGGCGACCAGCAGGCGTTCGCCCGGGTCGTGCGCGAGATGCTGGCCTCCATGGAAATGGCCGAGGAACTCGGCGACGACCAGGAGACGGAAGATTCCGAGGACAATGATGACAACCAGCCGCAAGGCGAGGAGCAGAGCGAGGAGGGCGGCGAAGAGGATTCCGGCTCCGAGCAGTCGCAGTCCGAGGATGCCGAAGCTTCCGCCGATGACGAACAGTCGGCCGAGACGGAAGCCTCCGACGCCACCGCCGACGATCTGTCCGACGATGACGACGCCGATGCCGAAACACCCGGCGAAGCGCGCCGCAACGACAATCCCTTCACCAATCTGCCGAAAGAGATCGACTACAAGGTCTTCACCACCGCTTTCGACGAGACGGTCGGCGCCGAGGAGTTGTGCGAAGAAGAAGAGCTCGACCGGCTGCGCGCCTTCCTCGACAAGCAGCTCGCCAACCTGTCCGGCGTCGTCGGGCGGCTGGCCAACCGCCTGCAGCGCCGGCTGATGGCGCAGCAGAACCGCTCCTGGGACTTCGACCTGGAAGAGGGCTATCTCGACCCGGCACGGCTGGTGCGGGTCGTCATCGATCCGATGCAGCCGCTGTCGTTCAAGCAGGAGCGCGACACCAAGTTCCGCGACACGGTGGTGA
>NZ_RZPB01000308.1:0-6727 GCF_003998535.1 Mesorhizobium sp. M7A.F.Ca.AU.002.02.1.1
GGTCTACAAGGGCACCGGCCTCAGCGCCTATTGATCCGGTCCTCGGCCGGAAGCCCGGTTCGAGAGCAACAGCGGTCCGCGCTCAGGCGCGGGCCGCGATTGCGTTTTCGGGAACAGGAATATTCATGAACCAGCATATCACGGCATCCGGGGAGACCGCCGATCCGACCCAGACCCGGCCCGACGCATCTCAGGATGTCGTGCGCCTTGTCGACCTGAAGCGCCATTTCGGTGTGACGGCGGCGCTCGACGGCATTTCGCTGACCGTGCGCAAGGGCGAGATCCTCGGTATCATCGGCCGCAGCGGCGCCGGCAAATCGACGCTGATCCGCTGCCTGAACGGGCTGGAACGGCCTGACTCCGGCGAGGTGTTCATCGAGGGCCGCGAGATCAGCCGGCTCGGCGAGCGCGACCTGCAGCCGCTGCGGCGGCGCATCGGCATGATCTTCCAGCATTTCAACCTGCTGTCGGCCAAGACCGTCGAGGACAATGTGGCGCTGCCGCTGAAGATCGAGGGCCGGCCGAAAGCCGAGAGGCTGAAGCGCGCCGCCGAACTGCTCGATCTTGTCGGCCTGTCGGAGAAAGCCAAGGCCTATCCGGCGTCGCTGTCGGGCGGCCAGAAGCAACGGGTCGGCATCGCCAGGGCGCTTGCCGCGCGCCCGGCGCTGCTCCTGTCGGACGAAGCCACCTCGGCGCTCGATCCGGAGACGACGCGCTCCATCCTCGCACTGCTCAAGGACATCAACCGGCAGCTTGGCCTGACCATCCTTTTGATCACCCATGAGATGGAGGTGATCCGTTCCATCGCCGACCGCGTGGCGTTGATCGACGCCGGACGCATCGTCGAGCAAGGGCCGGTCTGGTCGGTGTTTGCCGACCCACGCTCCGAGATCACACGCAGCCTGCTCGGCGCCATCAGGCCGCAGCTGCCGGCCGAGCTGGCAGCGCGGCTGCTGCCGGCGGCCGGTGCGGAAACCATCCTGCGCGTCGACGTGGCCGGCGAGGCGGCAAGCGGCCCGCTGCTGTCCGACCTTGCGATTGCGGTTCCGGGCGCCTTCCGCCTCGTCCATGGCGGCATCGACCATATCCAGCAGCAGCCGGTCGGCACGCTGTTCCTTTCGGTTCCCGGCAGCGATGCAAATCATCTTGCTGACATCATCACATTCCTGAAGGCTCGCCAGGCGCGGGTGGAGGTGCTTGGCCATGTCGCCAATCCTGTTTGAACTTCTGCTGCGTTCGATCTGGGAGACGGTGCTGATGACGGCCGCCTCCGGCCTCATCTCGCTGGTCTTCGGCCTGCCGCTCGGCCTGGCGCTGATTGCTACCGAACGCGGCGGCATTGCCGAAAGCCTTTGGGTGAACCGGGCGCTCGGCGCCATCATCAACGGTTTCCGCTCGGTGCCCTTCATCATCCTTCTGGTGGCGCTGATCCCGGTGACGCGGCTGATCGTCGGCACCTCGATCGGCACATGGGCAGCCATCGTGCCGCTGTCGATCGCCGCCACGCCCTATTATGCGCGCATCGCCGAAGTGTCGCTGCGCGAAGTCGATCGCGGGCTGATCGAGGCGGCGCGCGCCATGGGCGGCAACCGCTGGACGATCATCCGCGAGGTGCTGGTGCCAGAAGCCCTGCCCGGCATCGTCGCCGGCTTCACGGTGACGCTGGTGACGCTGATCGGTGCGTCAGCCATGGCCGGCGCGATCGGCGCCGGCGGCCTCGGCGACCTCGCCATCCGCTACGGCTACCAGCGTTTTGAGACGTCGGTGATGATCGCAGTGGTCATCGTGCTGATCATCCTGGTCTGCGGCATCCAATGGGTGGGGGATCGGTTGGTGGCGAGGCTGGATAGACGGGGGTGATTGTTAGGCCGACGAACTAGGCGATGATATCTTCTATCAGTGCTTGCAATGACGCTTCTGAACCGCTGAAACTGTCGATCATGGCTTGAATGACGCGATCCCGTCAAGGATGTCGTCATTGAATGTCAGGCCCGCGTGCTCGGCGAGCATCGCAAGGAAGGTGAGCTGGGTTCGGCCGTTGCCTTCGCGAAACGGATGCACGGCGTTGATCTCCGCGACGATGTGCGCCAGATGCTTCGCAAAGCTGGTGCCGTCGAGATGAGCTAAGCGGTCGGGATTGCCGAGTTCGCGAAAGACCCGCGCCATCTCGGTGGCGATGTGTTCGGGATAGCAGAACCAATTGCCGGCCTTGCCGATGCGGATGGTGCGCGGCTGACCGGCCCAGCCACACATCCTGGAACAGGTGCCGGTGCAGGCCGAGATAGTGACGGTAGTCGAGTTCGCCTGCCGGCAATGGCTCGTCAGCGCGAGTCAGGAACAGCGCGAGCTCGACTTCATCAAGCTCAGCCTGGTCGCGGATGTCCAACAGGTTAATGAGCACCGTCGTGCCGGGGTAGCACAGCGGATCGAACTCAGCGGCGTAGACCAACGTCTATTTCTTCTTGCGGATTTCTTCCTTGATGAGCGAACGCCGCTCATCACCGGACAGTCCGTGTCGTACGCCTAGGGCGAGTAATTTCGCCATGCGAGGCGATAAGGTCATGCCTTCCACGGCGCTGATTTTCTCGCCGCGCTCGCTGGTCAGCACGAACTGGCCGGTCTTGGCTGAACGGCTGGCTCGTGAGCTAGGAGACTTCATTTCGAGACAATATCATAACCATTGAGGAGAGACCAAAATGATTTCCAGGGTAAGCCCAGTTAGCCGCGCAACCTCCCCCCCTCGGGATCGAAGAACGGTATCGGCGCCACGACCGCCCGGCTCGGCCTGCCATCGATGTCTATGCTGAGTTCGGTGCCAATCGCGGTGAAAGGCAGCCGCAGGTGCGCCGTGGCCAGCACCTTGCCCAGGGAATAGCCGTGATCGCTGTAGGTGACGATGCCGGCGTCCTCGCCATCGGCCAGGACCCTGGCATCGGTGGCGGCCGGCGTGTCGCCGTCGAGGATCAGGCCGACCCATTGCTCGTCGAGGCCCTTGTCGCGGACCTTGAGCAACGCTTGCCGGCCGACGAAATCGCCCTTGTCGAACTTGATCCAGCGGTCGAGGCCGACATGGAACGGGGTGCGGCTCTCGTCCATGTCGATGCCGTGCGCCGGATAGGCCTTTTCCAGGCCCAGCGTGAACATTGCCAGCACGCCATAGGGTTTCAGGCCAAAGTCCCGGCCGGTCCGCATCAGCGCGTCCCAGACCGAAGCGGCCTCGTCGGCCGGCACGAACAGCTCGAAGCCGAGCTCGCCGGTGACCCCGGTGCGCGAGATCAGCACCCGCGTGCCGTTGATGTGGCCTGACGTGAACGACCAGCGTTTCAGCCCGTCCAGATCGGCATCCGAGATCATCGCCTTCAACAGTTCGCGCGAGCGCGGGCCCTGGATGGTCGGGAAGGCGATGGCTGCGGTTATGTCGGTGACATAGGCCTTGCGACCCTGCGCGTGATGCAACAGCCAGGGCAGCATCTTCAGGCGGTTGACCGAGCCGGTTACCAGCATGAAGTGCTCCGGACCCAACCGAAACACGGTGAGGTCGTCCATGATGCCGCCATCCTCGCGGCAGACCGTGGAATAGCGGACCTGGCCCGGTTTCATGGCAGCGGCATTATTGACGATGACATGGTTGACCAGCGCCTCGGCGTCCGGCCCCTTGATGTCCATCTTGCCCATGGTGCTGAGATCCTGCACGCCGACATTTTTGCGGGTGTTCAGATGCTCGTCGGCAATGCCGGAATAGGTTTTAGCGGAGATGAAATCGCCCCCGACACGACCCATGGTCGCGCCCAGCCCGACGATGCTGCTGTAGAAAGGGGAACGCCGCTCAGCCAAGGAAGTCTCCATCATTCAAGAAAAACGGCAGCGCCAGCCGGCGCTGCCGGAAGGCATGTTGTCGTCTCAGCTGCCGTAGACGTCGAAGGAGAAGTACTTGTCGTTGATTTCCTTGTACTTGCCATTGGCGCGCAGCGCGTCGATGGCCGCATTGAGCTTGTCGGCCAGTTCCTTATTGCCCTTTTGCAGCGCGATGCCGACGCCAGGGCCGTGAATGGCCGGATCGGCGGTCAGCGTGCCGAGCAGCTTGCAGCAGGCGCCGTCTGGCTTCTTCAACCACTCGGTCAGGATGATCGAGCCGTCCATCATCGCGTCGAGGCGGCCATTGGCCATGTCGGTGCGGGCATCGTCGCCCGTCGGATAGGCTTTGACCGTCGAGCCTGCATATTTCTGGTCGGCGAATTTCTGGTGGATGGTCGCGGTCTGCACGCCGAGCGCCTTGCCTTTCAGATCATCGGGCGACGTGCCCGCGATGGTCGAATCCTTGGGCACGGCGATAGCCGGCGGCGTCTGGTAGTATTTGTGGGTGAACTCGACCTTCTCGGCCCGCTCGGGTGTGATGGTGATGTTGATGATCGCGTCGAACTTGCCGGCCTGCAGCGCCGGGATCGAGCCATCGAAATCCTGCACGCTGAACTCACACTCGGCCTTCATCTCAGCACACAGCGCCTTCCCCAGCTCGATGTCGAAGCCGCCCAGCGTGCCGTCGGCACTGGCGTAGTTGAAGGGCGGATAGGCGCCCTCGGTACCGATCCTGAGTTTTTTGTCCTGGGCGGAGGCGGCACCAGTGGCAAGGGTGAGGGCGACGGAAGCGGCAAGCACGAAACGACCGAAAAGACGCATGTTCGAGATCCCCGTTGAAAGCGGGAAGTCTACGGTCTTCCAGGCGCGCGGCGGAGACGGAAACGACATGCGCTGCGGCGATCACGGCGCGGCGAGCAGACCAGGCGAGCGATCGGTGATGTGTTAGCCGACGCGCTGCTTGTCGGTGGCCGTCCGGTCGATGGCCAACTCCCCGGCCGAGAGGACAACGCCAAACTTTTCGGTGGCTTCCTCTGATGTGTAGTACCCCAGCGCCACGTCGCGCAGCACAAGATCGGCATCGCGCTGCAGCGGATCGCCATAGCCGCCGCCGCCCGGCGTGCCGACGCGCACGCGGTCGCCGGCCTTGAGCGCAATGTCCTGTTCTTTGGACAAATGCGGCGGCACGTGTTCCTCGCCGTTGCGGAAGACGGTCACCGTGTTGACGGCGCCGTCCTTGCCGCCAAGCGCGCCCTGCGGGCCGAACCGGCCATGGTCCATGACGAAGGAAGCGCGGGCGTCGCCGCGCAGGATTTCCACCTCATAGGCGAGGCCGAAACCGCCGCGATGCTTGCCGGCGCCGCCGGAGCCTTCACGCAAGGCGTAGTGGCGGTAGAGCACCGGGAATGCCTGTTCCATGATCTCGACCGGCGGCGACTTGGAGATGCCGATGGTCGAGCAGCCATTGGTCAGGCCGTCATGGCCTGAATTGCCCCCATAACCGCCGCCGGAGATCTGATACATGACGTAGTCGCGGCCGCGTGCCGGGTCGTTGCCGCCGAGTGCGAAATTGCCGCTGGAACCGGCGGGTGCGGCGGTCACCTTGTCCGGCAATGCCTGCACCATCGCCGCAAACACCGCCTCGGCGATGCGCTGCGACACCTCGGCGGCGCAGCCCGAGACGGGCCGCGGATATTTGGCGTCGAGGAACGTGCCTTCCGGCCGCTTGACGATCAGGGGTTCAAACGCGCCGGCGCTGATCGGCACATCCGGGAAAATGTGGCGCATGGCGAGATAGACCGAGGATAGGGTCGTCGCCAGCACGCTGTTCATCGGCCCGGCGCAGGGCTTTGACGAATCGGTGAAATCGAAGGTCAGCGTGTCGCCCTGTTTTTCGACGGCGAGCGCGATGATCAGCGGCTCGTTGACCACCCCATCGGAATCGACAAAGGCCTTCGAATGGTAGGTGCCGTCGGGAATGGCTGAGATGTTGGCGCGCATCTGCTCGGCCGCGCGGCGGCGCAGTTCGGCGATCGCCGCGACAACAGTTTCGTCACCGTAACGATCCAGGATTCCATTCAGCCGATCCTGGCCGATCAGCAGTGCGGCGGCCTGGGCCCTGATATCGCCGATGCGCTGGTCGGCGACGCGGATGTTGGAGCAGATGATGGCGTAGATTTCCGGGTCGAGCACGCCCTTCTTGAACAGTTTGACCGGCGGCAGCCGCAGGCCTTCCTGCTCCACGGCAGTCGCCGAGGCTGAAAATCCGCCCGGCACCGAGCCGCCAATGTCGGGCCAATGGCCGGTGTTGGATAGCCAGCAGAAAATCTTGCCGTCCCGGTAGACCGGCATGGCGAAGCGCACATCCATCAGATGGGTGCCGCCGAGATAGGGGTCGTTGACGACGTAGATGTCGCCTGGTTCCGGCGGCAGGCAACGGCCGTCGGCGATCATCTCGATCACCGTCCTGGTCGAATACTGCATGACGCCGACGAACACCGGCAGGCCCTGGCTGCCTTGCGCGATCAGCGAACCGTCGACAGCCGAATAGATGCCGTCGGAACGGTCATTGGCCTCGGCGATGACCGGCGAGAAAGCGGCGCGAGAGAACGTAAGGTCCATCTCGTCGCAGACCTGCTGCAGGGCCGCCTGGAGGACCGAAAGGGTGATGGCGTCGAGCTTTGCCATATCAGGCCTCGCCAATGTCGATGATGATGTTGCCGTCAGCGTCGCTGCGTGCGCGGTCGCCGGGTTCGAGCACGGTGGTGGCATCCATCTGTTCGAGGATCGCCGGGCCTTCGATGATAGCATCGAGCGGCAGCTTTTCACGCGCATATACGGGCGTGTCGTGCCAACGGCCGGCATACCAGAC
>NZ_RZPB01000309.1:0-6723 GCF_003998535.1 Mesorhizobium sp. M7A.F.Ca.AU.002.02.1.1
CAACAGGGTCGTCGGCAAAGAAGGCGGGATAGCCGATGGTGAAGCTGCATGTGCCGCGCTGGGCGTGGGTTTTGACGGGTTCCGGGCATTTTTTTACGGAGAGCTTCGCACTTGTTCGCCAGCTCGAACATTGCGATGTCTTCGTGTCTAAGGCCGCCAACGAAGTGCTGCGCATGTACAAGCTTAAACTTGATTTCCCGGAGACGACGCGCGTGCTGCACGACAAGACCGCAAGCGCGATCCCGGTCGGCGAATTCTACCACGGTGTCTATCACACGGTCGTGGTGGCGCCGGCCACGTCCAACACGGTCGCCAAATGCGTGCATGGCATTTCCGACACGCTCGCCACCAATGTCTTTGCCCAAGCGGGAAAGTGCCGTGTGCCAGCCATCGTCTTTGCTTGCGACACTGCGCCGGAACTCGAAACCCAGGCACCGCACGGACTGGTCAAGGTCTATCCGCGCAGGATCGACCTGGAAAATACCAAACAGTTGAAGAGTTTCGAGCGGACCCTGGTGGTCGAGTCGCTCGCTGATCTCGAAGCCTCGCTCACACGGCGCCAGGCCGAACTCGCAAGCGATGGCTGAGCGGCTGGTTTTTCTTACCGGCCATCTGGCCAAGGCGCGGCTGGAACGGCTGCTGACCGGGCTGGGCAGAACCGAATTCGTGTGGGAAATCGTCGACGTCGGCGTCAAGGTCGCCGCGCTGATGAGCGAGGACATCGTGAAGCGTCGGCTCACTCTGACAGGAGACGTCGACCGCGTCATCCTGCCCGGACGCTATCGGGGAAACATCGAACACCTGTCGGAGCATTTCGGCGTGCCCTTTGTGCGCGGCCCCGACGAGATCGCCGACCTTCCGGCCTTCCTTGGCCGGGCGGGCAAACCGCCGGATCTGACGCGTCACGATATGCGCATCTTCGCCGAGATCGTCGATGCGCCGATGCTGTCGGTCGAGGCCCTGATGGCGAGGGCCTCGATGCTGGCTGCGGCCGGCGCGGATGTCATCGATCTGGGCTGCCTGCCGGAGACGCCGTTTCCGTTGCTGGCTGAGGCAGTGCGGGCACTCAAGGCACAGGGGTTTGTGGTCAGCGTCGATTCGGCCAGCGCAGACGAACTGTCGATCGGTGCGCACGCCGGCGCGGACTATCTTCTCAGCCTCGATGAGAACACGCTGCCGTTGATCTTCGACCATCGGGCTACGGCAGTGTTGATACCCTCCATCCCCGGCGATCTGGATTCGCTCGGCCGGGCGATTACCGCGGCACAAAAGGCCGGCGTCGCCTTCATTGCCGATCCCGTGCTCGACCCGATCCATTTCGGCTTCGCCGTTTCACTCGGGCGCTTCATCGAGGCGCGGCGCCGTTGGCCGGACATCGAATTGCTGATGGGCACCGGCAATCTCACCGAATTGACCGACGCCGACAGTTCCGGCGTTACAGCCGTGCTAGCGGGGCTCTGCTCGGAACTCCGGATCCGGAACGTGCTGACGGTGCATGTCAGCCCACACACGGTGCGGACGATCGAGGAGCACGATATCGCCCGCCGCGTCATGTTGGCTGCTTGCACGGACGGCGCGTTGCCGCGCGGCTATCACCCAGGCCTGTTGCAGGTCCACGATCGCAAGCCTTTCACAGCCTCAACCGACGATATCGAGGCATTGGCGGCCCAGGTGCGCGATGCCAACTTCCGGATCGCGGTAGCGGAGGACGGCATCCATGTTTTCAATAGCAAAGGGCATGCGGTTGCCACGGATGCGTTCGAACTTTTTGCCTGGCTGGACGTCAACGCCGACGGCGCACACGCTTTTTACCTCGGCGCGGAACTGATGAAGGCGGAGATCGCGTGGCGGCTCGGCAAGCGTTATGTGCAGGACGAGCCGCTCGCATGGGGCGTTGCCGCGCCGGCACCCGAAACCGACCGTACCCGTCTTGCCGAGCCGGGCAAGACGCTCCGCGCAAGGAAAGAGCGCTAGGACCATGCCCTACATTCGCGAATCGATCATCACGACGGTCAATAAGGCAGGCAACGTCCACATCGCGCCGATTGGCATCATTGCCGAGAATGACGGTTGGGTTATCGCGCCGTTCCGGCCGTCGGTCACGCTCGACAATCTCGCCGAAGTGCCGTTCGCCATCGCCAATTATACTGACGACGCGCGTGTCTTTGCCGGCTGCCTGACAGGCCGCAAGCATTGGCCAACCGTTCCGGTTGACGGGTTCCCGGTGCCGAGGCTCGAGGCGGCGCTGGCGTATTCGGGCCTCGAAGTCCGGGCGGTCGATGACAATGGTGTGCGCCCCCGCCATTTCTGCCGCGTGGTGCGGGAGGAAACGCTCGCGCCGTTCACCGGCCTCAACCGAGCCAAGGCGGCGGTGCTTGAGCTGGCCATCCTGGTCAGCCGGCTCGGCATGCTGCCGCGCAACAAGATCGAGGCGGAAATCGCCTACCTTTCGATCGCCATCGAAAAGACGGCAGGCGACGGTGAAAAGGAAGCCTGGGGCTGGCTGATGCAGCGTGTCAGCGATCACTTGACCGCCAAAGGTTCGGATAGCGAGGACTCGCGAGCATAGGCGCGAGCGCCGCAACCTGCTTACGAAGGATATCCCGCCAAAAGCGCCACTGCGGACGCAGGTGCCGCGCTGCTCGCTTGCCCGCGAACAGTGTCATCGGCGGGGATGATGTCGGCGAAATCGACGTAACTGCGTTCCATGCGTTCGGCCAGCCGCCTGATCTGCCAGCGACCGCTTCCGGCGCCGACGATCGGGACATCCCGAGACAGGGTTCCGGCAACCAGCGCCGCTGCATCGTGCACTTTGCGCAGTTGCTGCTCGCTGAACCAGCGCGCGACTTCACCCCATTCCGGCGGGGTGAGGTCGGTGGCGTCGCGCCCCACCATGCGCGCCAGCCGCGCGATCGAGCCGTCCACAGTCTTTTCCTTGCCGTCGGCGGGAGGGTGCCTGTCGTCGTCCTCGTCGAGCACGCCCAGGATGCGGTGAGCGTCGGCGATCGAGGCGAAATATTCGTTCATCAGCGGCGTTAGCCTGCCATGGACGGGAGCCGACGAGGCTACGCCGAACAGGAATGTCCTGGTAAAGCCGGTATAGACCAATTCGCCGGTTAGAAGCCGTCCGGCATCGGTGTAGCCGTCATTGGCCACGGCGCCGTTCTTGATGGCGATAATATCGGTGGTGGTGGAGCCCATGTCGACGAACAGGGCATCGCCGGCGAGTTTTGCCACCAACAAGGCTGTCGCGTGCCAATTGGCGGAAGCCACATCGGCGGTCAGCTGCGCTGCCCGCTCGACTCCGACGAAACCGGATGGTCCGGCATAGACCAGCTTTTTGTCTGCGGGGAAATGGGTGGAAATCTGACCCAGCAGAGCCGCCACGCCGGCATCGCGGGACGGAAAGATGTCCGACAGTTCGCCCGTCATGGTGAATGCGTTGAGATCCGCACCCGCGTAGATCGGAGCCGTTTCGTCGAGGGCTGAAGCCAGCTTGTCCAACCCTTGCCAGAGCGGCGTTGCGATCGTTACCGCCTCGACGATGCGACCGTCTTGTGCGCGGGTCACCTTCAGATGCGCGCCGCCAATGTCGAAACCGGCAATGATGCCCTTTCTTTTTTCCACGCTTCAAGCTTTCATGACGGGGGCAATTGGTCGGTGAAAAAGCGTTGCGTATCATTCCGGTTCTCGACCTGAAAGACGGCGTGGTGGTTCGCGCCCAGCAGGGAAAACGCGATCGCTACAGGCCGATCGTTACGCCGCTCAGCCGAAGCCCTGATGTGGTCGCGGTCGCTGAAGGACTGCGTGGGCTTTATCCTTTTTCCACCTTCTACATCGCAGATCTGGACGCTATCGAAGGCGGAGCGCCAAACAGCGACGCACTCGCCCGGCTGAGGACGATGGCGGAGCCGCCGGAACTTTGGGTCGATGCCGGCGTGGCCGACGAAAAGACACTTTTGGCGGCGCTTGCCGAACGCTCGCTGTCTCCTGTTCTGGGCTCTGAATCGCAGCGAGACGACATGTTGCTGCGGCGTTTTCGCGATCATCCCGATCTCATCCTGTCCCTTGATTTCGTCGGCGATAGTTTTTGCGGGCCGCGTTCTCTTCTCGATGAGCCCGAGCTTTGGCCGCAAAAGGTGATTGTCATGACGCTGGCCAAGGTCGGTGCGGCCGCCGGTCCCGACTTCGGGCGGTTGCAGGAGGTCAAGGCCAAGGCCGGAAATCGCGCTGTCATTGCGGCCGGCGGTGTCCGCGACGAGAACGACATCAGGGCCTTGTCCGCCATGGGCGTCGCCGCGGCACTGGTCGCAACCTCATTGCACAACGCTACGCTCACGCCCGGCCACCTCGCGTCACTCGGCGCCTGATCGTCGTTGCTCGTCAGCTCCCGAAGGGCGTGCGCCCTTCGGGAGCTGACGTTTCAAAAGCCCAGAACCTTTTTCAGCCGGCGCAACAGACCATCCGTCTCAGAAGAGGGTTTTTCCTGTGCGGGGCTGTCTCTTGTCTAGGCTGCGAACGGATGCTTGACCTTGTCGCGCTGGGCCGTTGCTTCGGCGGCGGTCGGGGTTCCTGCAACGGCGCGCTGGATGGCTTCCTTTGTCGCCTCGTAATTGTATTTCTGGATCTTGGCGTCGTCCGCCGCGTCCCAATGGATGAATACCCCGACGCAGATGAACACGTCGTCTGCTTCGTTGGCCGGAATGGTCCCGTCCGCAACGCTGTCCTGCACGGCCTTTGCCACGGCGTGCTGCGCCGGGCCGAACATCTGGACCGCCTGTTTGGCACCCTTGATCGTGACCTTGTTGAACATCACGGTGTTGGGTTTGCATTGAAGATTGGGCGCGATCACCGCCAAAAGCGAAGTAAAGCCGTCCTTGTTGTTGGTAAGCGCGTTGCAAAATGCCGTTTCGACCGCGCTCCCCCGCGGGCCGATGAGCAGGTCGACATGCGCGACTTCGTTGCCGTCTCCCACCAGCGATTCACCGACCATAACCTTTGATATTTTTGCCATGCCAATTTCCTCCAAGACACAATTATGATGTCCACGGACGCTGCAACCGAGCAGGCGCTCGATGGACAGCTATCCTTGTTGGCAGCGTCCGGATTTGCCCGGACCGGTTGGCTAGATAGCCGCGGAAGCACAGCTTCCGCTTTTGGAAGTCAAGCACCAACGCCGCGATTATGCAAGGTGAGGGCGAGGGTGTGGACTAAAAGAGTAGCCACGGTGAGGTCGGCCGAGGTGCCGGGGTTGATGTTGTCGGCCTTCAGCCGGCGGTCGAACTCCATGAGCAGACGAATGCGCGACGGTTCGTCGCCCTCGGCATGGAGCGCCGCCTGAACGGCAACGGCTTCCTGCCGCGCCTGATTTGCGACGTGAACGCCGTGCTTGCGCATCACATGGCTGTCGGGGAAGCCGGCGAGAAACGCCATGTAGACGAACACCGTCGGCCACATGCCGTCTTCTTCACGTGCCAACGCTCCATCCAGCGCGGCGAGCCCGACCCCGAACACGTCGCCGAAACAGTTGCTGTACTGGCGAGCGATCATGTCGCGGTCGGCAGCCTCCCTCATCGCGTCCAGCAAATGGACCTTCGGCTCCTGCCGCACATCGTTGGCGGCTTCTCCGAGGCCGCCTGGCGCGGCCGTGACGATCGCCTCGAATACCGCCTTGGTATCCTGCACGCTCAAAGCCCGAAGCAGCGAATCGAGATTGTCACGCAGTCTGTCACCGCCCATTTCGGCGGCGCATATCAGAGGCCCTGCCAGAAGGATGATTCCGAGATTGGTATTGGTTGCGACCGCCAGTCGTGTCGCGCGCACCGCCTCCAGCATCCGCTGCCCGACCGGCAGACGAGGATCGGTCAGCGGCCCGGAGGAAACCTCCGCACTTGTCATGAACTGGGCGGCGGACATGCCGTGTCCGTCGGCGAACAGATGGACGTTGCCCGGCTTTAGGGCTTCGATCTCCATCCTGCAGGCATTCTTATAGCTGGCCCGGAGGCGTTCACGCGAAAGCACCACCTTGCCCGCCCTCACGAATTCGCAGGCGCGGCAAAACGGTAGGGCCGCGGTGCGGCGGCCGCCTCGGCGCGGTCGGCCAGAAGTTTCAGCAAGGCATCGGCGATTGCTTCGGCGATGTTCACGGCGACCACCGACTGCAATCCCGACCATGCGGGCATGCTGTTCACTTCGAGTATGAACAGATTGCCGTCGTCAGCCCGCACGATGTCCACGCCGGCAAAATCCGCGCCGACCGCGGCTGACGCAGCGACGGCCAGCGATGCCAGTTCCGCCTTGCCATGTTCGGAAACCTGTTCCGGCACGCCACCCCGGTTGACGTTCGTGATCCAGTCGTCGCTGATGCGGCTCATCATCGCCACGGTCTCTCCGGCGCAGACAAACACGCGGAAATCCCGGAAAGGCGGACCGGCACGCGACACATATTGCTGAAGGTAGTAGACGCTGTTCACCTCTTCTGCGGCCGGCAGGTCCGAGAACGTGCGGATCAGCTTTATGCCGCGGCCTTGCGCCCCGAACAATGGTTTCAGCACCAGCGGTCCCCGCGGAAGCTCTTGCGCCGCGACCTCCTCGGCGACGGCAAGTCCTTCTACGGCAAAGGTGCGTGGCGTAGGCAGGCCGGCATTTTTCAGGAGGAATGTCGTCATCGACTTGTCGACGCAGCGCTCGATCGCCTGCGCGGAATTCCATACGGGAACCGAC
>NZ_RZPB01000030.1:0-18741 GCF_003998535.1 Mesorhizobium sp. M7A.F.Ca.AU.002.02.1.1
TGGTGGATCTGGCGGCGATCACCGCCGCCTCGAACATGACCAATGTCAATACAGCGGTCGTTACCACGCTGACCGACAACGGCATGCCAGGGGTTGTCGTTCAAAGCTCGGGACAGACGATCGAGCCGGCGGTCGGCAAAACCGTCGTGACGGTCACGCCCGGGCGATATGTGGCATCCGGGGCCAATGTGGGCCAGCGTTTCCAGGCCAGCATAACCCCCTACAATGCCGTCCGTGTCACCCTGAAGAAGATCCCCGCCCGCTATTTCGCGAGTTCCCTGATCCCCACTCCCGTCATCGGCACCCAAGCCACCGCCAGCATGACGCCACAGGCGACATTCTCGGTCGGATCGAGGCTCGCCAGCCTCGATGGCGGTATCCTCAACGCGCTTCTCGGCGGACTGCTCGGCAGCAACATCTCGCTCAGTGTCATGGACTACAACGCGCTGATCTCCGCGGATGTGAGCGTGCTCTCCTTCGTGGACGGCCTTGCCACACAGCTGAACCTGACCGGCGTCTCGTATTCGGATGTGCTGGCATCGAAGGCGACCGTCGGCCAGATCGCCACGGCCATGGCCAATGTGCCTGGGCTTGGCAACACGGCCAAGGTCGCCCTGCAGACGATCGCGTCCAAGTCGACCAGCACGGTCCAGATCCCGCTCAGTCATCTGGTCGATCTCGGCTCCGTCGGCAAGTTGGGCCTCGGCCAAAGGCCCGCCGGCCTCGGCGTCGACGCCAGCGCCTTGGGAATGCTGACGGCCGCCGCCGGACTGGCAAACGGTTCAAAACAGGTCGACGTCGCCCTCGGAGCCACCATTCCCGGGGTGCTGTCGACCACGCTCGCCATCGCCATCGGCGAACCACCGCAATCCTCGCCATGGCTGGCGGTTGGAGAAGCCGGCACCGTGGTTCGCACCGCGCAAACGCGCATTAAGCTGCTTGTCACGGTCGGCGTCGGCAACCCAAACCTGGGCGGCGGTATCAGCCTGCTGTCGGTCAAGCTGCCGCTGAATGTCGAAGTAGCCTACGCCGAGGCCAAGCTGACCGACATCAACTGCCCGACCGGCCCCGACAGCCTGAAGGTTACCATTGCCGCGAAGCCCGGCATCGCGGCGGTGAACCTTGCCGCCAGCGATGCCGATAACAGCCCCACCGCCTTCGCGGATTTCAGCAACCCGCAGTCGTTCTCCGACGCCAACATCGCGGATGTCAGCCTCAATCTGCTGCTGCTAAAAATCCCGCTAATACTGGTGAAGGGTTCGGCGGGTGCCGACATCACCAACGTCAGCCCGACCAACCTGGTCTTCAACAAAACCGAGATCGCCGCCAAAACCATCAAGACGACGCCGACACGGGACATTACCCAGACGCTGACAACGTCACTGGTCGACAAGTTGTCGCTTTCCGTCAATGCGCTTGGTATCCTCGGGCTTGACGTAACGGCGTTGCTCGGCACCGTGAAGCCAGCTGTGACGACGCTTCTGAAAACCGTGACCGCACCAGTCGACACATTGCTTTACAATCTACTCGATACGCTCGGCGTGCATCTCGGCGTGGCCGATGTCCGGGTCACCGGCGCGACATGCGGACGTGCCGTGCTGGTGCAGTAACGTCGGGATATCAGTCGAGCCTGCCCAAAAAGGCTCCGAGCGCTGGCAGCAAAAGCTCAGTCTCGACGACCGCGGCATTGCCATCCAGCTGCGCAACCGCTCCGATGTCCCCCGGCAACGGCCAATTGGCCGGTCCTCCGGCGAAATTGAAGACACAGAGCAGTCTTTCACCGCCGCCGTCGCGGATGAAAGCGAGCAGGTCACCCTTGGCGTCGAGAAAGCGGATCGAGCCGGATATCAGCGCCTCATGCTCCCCGCGCAAGGCCAGCGCAGCCCGGTAGGACGCGAGCACAGAGACCGTGTCGGCATTCTGGACGTCAACGGCGCGAGCGCGATGGCTGGCCGGTATCGGCAGCCAGGGCCTGGCCGTGGAGAAGCCTGCATTGTCGGCGCCGGCCTCCCACACCATCGGCGTGCGGCACCCATCCCTGCCCTTGACGCCTGGCCAGAAGCGGATGCCGACGGGATCGCGCAGATCTTCATAGGCCAGCTCCGCCTCCTCCAGCCCGAGTTCCTCGCCCTCGTAGAGGCAGATCGAGCCGCGCAGGCAGGCGAGCAGCATGATCGAGAATCTTGCGACCGCGTCGGGCTCGCTGTCCGGCCTTGTCCAGCGGCTGACATGGCGCGCCACGTCATGGTTGGAGAAGGCCCAGCAGACCCAGCCGTCGGAGACGGCCGCCTCGAAGGCTTCGACGCAGCCACGCACATGCGCAGCCGAGAACTGCGGACCGAGCAGGTCGAAGGTGTAACACATATGCAGCTTGTCGCCGCCTGAAGTGTAGGCCGCGAGCGTCTGCAGCGAGCGGCCTTCATCGCCGATCTCGCCGACGGCGGCGCGGTCGTCATATTCGTCGAGCAGCGCCCTGAAGCGGCGCAGGAACGCCAGGTTTTCCGGCTGCGTCTTGTCGAACAGGTGCTCCTGGTAAAGGTAGGTGTTGGTCTCGCTGTTGGTGCCGGCGACGCTTGATGCCAAGGGTGGATTGCTGCGCAACCAGCGGTCGTGGACATAGTAATTGACCGTATCGAGCCGAAAACCGTCGACGCCGCGCTCCAGCCAGAAGCGCACAGTTTCCAGAAGCGCGTCCTGAACCTCCGGATTGTGGAAATTCAGATCGGGCTGCGAGGGGAGGAAATTGTGCATGTAATACTGCCGGCGGGTAGAATCCCATTCCCAGGCCGGGCCACCGAAGACGGAGAGCCAGTTGTTTGGCGCGCTGCCATCTGGCTTGGTATCGGCCCAGACATACCAGTCGGCTTTGGGGTTATCGCGGCTGGCGCGGCTTTCGACAAACCAGTCGTGCTTGTCGGATGAATGCGACAGCACCTGGTCGATGATGATCTTCAGGCCGAGACGATGCGCCTCGGCGACCAGCGCATCGAAATCCTCGAGCGTGCCGAACATCGGATCGACATCGCAGTAGTCCGACACGTCGTAGCCCATATCGGCCATCGGCGACTTGAAGAAAGGCGACAGCCAGATGGCGCCGACACCGAGCGAGGCGACATGGGCGAGCCTCGATGTGATACCGGCGAGATCGCCGCTGCCATCGCCGGTCGTGTCCTGGAAGGAGCGCGGATAGATCTGGTAGATGGCGCAACCGCGCCACCATCCCTTCTTGTCACTCGCCGCCATTGCGCTTCTCCCTTGTGCCGGCCTGCGCTCGTTCGATCATGAAGATCATCGTCCGCCCGGATATTGGCCGCGAGATATCCGCCGCATCCGGCGCTTCGATAGCTGGGGCCCAGAAGAATCCGTCTCGTTCAGGCAAGGTGAACATGCAGGCCCGGCGATCGCCGTTGACAAGCACCGCAAGACGGCGGTCGTCATCGCTGGCGCCACTCAGGACCATGACAAGACGGTGCCGCTGCGGATCCTGCCAGCTCTGTTCATCGAGCGGCGCGCCCGTCTCAGCAAGCCATGCGACGTCCGGTATCTCCGAACCTGCCGGCGGCTGGCCAGTGAGGAAGCTTGTGTCGGAAAGCGCCGGCATCGATCGGCGCAGCCTCGAGAGTTCCGCCGTGTAGCGCTCCAGCGCCTGGTCGCGGCCGGCCCAGTCGAGCCAGGTGATCTCGTTGTCCTGGGCATAGGCGTTGTTGTTGCCTTGCTGGGTGCGGCCGAATTCGTCGCCCGCGGTCAGCATGATGGTGCCGCGCGAGGCAAACAGCGCGGCGAGCAGAGCGCGCTGGTCGTTCTGGCGAGCCGCTGCCACGGCCGGGTTGTCCGCATCACCTTCCACGCCGTTGTTCCAGGACAGGTTTTCATTGTGGCCGTCGCGGTTCTGCTCGCCATTGGCTTCGTTGTGCTTGCGCTCGTAGCGCACGATGTCGGCGAGCGTCATGCCGTCATGGGCGGCGATGAAATTGACACTGCGGCTGGCGCCTTGCCCGTTCGCGGCAAACACATCTGACGAACCGGCGAGCCGGGTCGCCAGGGCGCCGACCATGCCGGCGTCGCCACGCCAGAACCGTCTTACATCGTCGCGATACTTGTCGTTCCATTCGAGGAAGGGCGCTGGAAAATTGCCGAGCTGATAGCCGTCGGGGCCGATGTCCCACGGCTCGGCGATCAACACGCGATCGGCCAGCAGTGCGTCATCGCGCATCGCTCTCAGCAGCGGCGCCTCGGCATCGAATGTGCCCTCGACCCGCCCCAGAATGGGAGCGAGGTCGAAGCGGAAGCCATCGACACCGGCATCCCTGACGAAATGGCGAAGCGTGTCGAGGACCATCTCCTGGACCACAGGATGGTCGCAAGCGACTGTGTTGCCGGTACCGGTGTCGTTGGCCAGCCTGCCATCAGGTGTGTGCCGGTAGTAGGCCTGGTTGTCGAAGCCGCGCAGCGACAGCGTGGGACCAAGCCTGTCGCTCTCGCCGGTGTGGTTGAAGACGAGGTCGAGGATGACGCCGATACCAGCCTGGCGCAGCACAGCGACCGTGTTTCGCAGTTCCATGATGCCGCCCGGCGCAAGGCGCGGATCGAGGGCCATGAACGTCACGGGATTGTAGCCCCAGGCGTTGCGCAGCCCGAGCGGCGGCAGATGCCGTTCGTCGATCGACGCGGTCACCGGGATCAATTCGACCGCGCCAACGCCGAGTTTTTTCAGGTGCTCGACGATCGCCGGTTGAGCAAGTGCGGCGACTGTTCCGCGCAATTTTTCGGGAACGTCCGAATGCAGCATGGTGAAGGCGCGCACCGGAATTTCGTAGACCAGGCCGCCGGCGCGGAAGAGCGGCGGCGCAGCCTGCACAGGCTTCGGTAGCGCAGCCGCGATCGCCTTCGGCATCAGCGACGCGGTATCGCCCCCCTCGCCCCGGCGATCGGCCAGCCGCCAGTCATAGGCATAAGGCCTGTCAATCTCGACGGCGTAGGGATCGGTCAGCAATTTGTCGGGGTCGAACCACAGTCCATGCTCCGGCGCATAGTCCCCGTCGGCGCGGAAACCGTAGCGGGTTCCGGAGCCAAGACCTGCAACGAACAGCGCGTGGACGCCCTCGCCTTCCCGCTGCAGTTCGAGCCGTTCGATTTCCCGCATGCCCTGCTCGTCGAAGATCGAGACCCAAAGCCGACGGGCGGCCTGCGACCAGGCGGCAAAGCGGATGCCTTCGCGGGTGACTGTGGCGCCGAGCTGGGTCATGCCCGCGCCTCACCTTCTCCCCTCGCGGGAGAAGGTGGATCGGCGCGCAGCGCCGAGACGGATGAGGGGTGTTGAAAGGAACGCGGCGTTAGTGATCTGGACATCGGTTTGCGCCAAGCTGGAGCACCCCTCATCCGACCGAGCTTCGCTCGGCCACCTTCTCCCACAAGGGGAGAAGGTGAAACGCGCGCAGCCACTCTCAAGTGATCACGCTCGGCTTGGGGCGGCCGGTATGGCTGTGAATCCCGGCAATATCGTCAGCCGCGGCAATCAGATCGGCAAGGGCGGCCTGGGTGTCGAGATCGTGCCGAGACTTGTCCGGCTCGTAGCGCTCGATGTAGACGCGCAACGTCGCGCCCGACGTGCCGGTGCCGGACAGCCGAAAGACGACCCGCGAACCACCTTCGAACAGAACCCTGATGCCCTGATGCTCGCTGATCGAACCGTCGACCGGATCGTGATAGGCAAAATCGTCGGCACTGGCGATTTTCAGGCCGCGCACGCTGGTGCCAGGCAGCGAGCCGAGCTTGGCACGCAGTTCGTCGACCAGCGCGTTGGCGCGGTCGCTCTCGACCTCTTCATAATCATGCCGCGAATAGTAGTTGCGACCGTAGGTCGCCCAGTGCTCGGTGACGATCTGCTTGCAGCTTTCGCCACGCGCGGCGAGGATGTTGAGCCACAAAAGCACCGCCCACAGGCCGTCCTTTTCGCGGACATGGTTGGAGCCGGTGCCGGCACTCTCTTCACCGCAGATCGTCGCCATGTCGGCATCGAGCAGATTGCCGAAGAATTTCCAGCCGGTCGGAGTCTCATAGATGCCGACGCCGAGTTTTTCAGCAACGCGATCGGCCGCGCCACTGGTCGGCATCGAGCGTGCAATGCCTTTCAAACCGGCCTTGTAGCCGGGCGCCAGACGCGCATTGGCGGCGAGCATGGCGACCGAATCCGACGGGGTGACGAAAATGCCCTTGCCGATGATCAGATTGCGGTCGCCATCGCCATCCGAGGCGGCGCCGAAATCCGGTGCGTCCGGTCCCATCATCTCGTCATAGAGGTGCTTGGCATGGACGAGGTTAGGGTCCGGGTGATGGCCGCCGAAATCCGGCAGCGGCTTGAAATTGCGGCAGGTGCCATTGGGCGCGCCGAGCCGGTTTTCCAGGATCTCCTTGGCGTAGGGACCGGTCACCGCGTGCATGGCGTCGAAGCGCATGCGGAAGCCGGACTTGAAGAGTTTGCGCAGGGCGTCGAAATCGAACAGGCTTTCCATCAGCGCGGCATAGTCCACGACCGGATCGATGATCTCGACCGTCATGCCGGCGGCCTTGACCGTGCCTGTTGTGTCGATGTCGATCGGATCGATATCGGCGATCTTGAAGCTCGAAATCGCCTTGGTCTTTTCGAAGATCGCGTCGGTGAGCTTTTCCGGCGCCGGGCCGCCATTGCCGGCATTGTACTTGATGCCGAAATCCTCATGCGGGCCGCCCGGATTGTGGCTGGCCGACAGGATGATGCCGCCGAAGGTCTTGTATTTGCGGATGACATGCGAAGCGGCTGGCGTCGACAGGATGCCGCCCTGCCCGACCATCACCTTGCCGAAGCCGTTGGCGGCTGCGATGGCGATGGCCTTCTGGATGACCTCGCGGTTGTAGAAGCGGCCGTCGCCACCGATCACCAGGGTCTTGCCCTTGAAACCGTCGAGCGCGTCGAAGATCGACTGGATGAAATTCTCGGCATAGTGCTCCTGCTGAAAGACAGGCACCTTCTTGCGCAGGCCCGACGTGCCGGGCTTCTGGTCGGAATAAGGCTTGGTGGGAACGGTCCGTATCATGCTTCAGGCAACCCTTTTCGAAAGCAGCGAACGATAGAGTTCGACGTATTTTTCCGCGCTCTTGTCCCACGACACATCGGCTTTCATGCCCTGGCGCTGCAGTGATTCCCAGACCGTCGGACTGGCATGGGCGTCGACGAGGCGGCGGATAGCGTGCAGCAAGGCGCCGCCATTGTTGGGCGCGAACTGGAAGCCGGTGGCGACGCCGGCAGAGACGGCAGCCTCATTGGCGTCGATGACCGTGTCGGCGAGGCCGCCGGTGCGCGCGACCACCGGCACGCAGCCATAGCGCAGGCCGTAAAGCTGCGTCAGCCCGCACGGTTCGAAGCGCGAGGGGATGACGATGGCGTCGCAGCCGCCCTGCATGATGTGCGACAGCCCCTCGTCGTAGCCGACGACGACGCCGATGCGGCCGCGATGCCTGGCGGCGGCGGCAAGCAGCGCGCCTTCGAGACCGGCATCGCCCGATCCCAGGATGGCGAGCCGCGCACCCGTCGCGACAATGCCGTCGACCACCAGCGCCAATATGTCCATGCCCTTTTGCCAGGTCAGGCGGCTGACCACGCAGACGATCGGGCTGTCATCGCGCTCAAGGCTGAAGCGATCCTCCACGGCAGCCCTGTTGGGTGCGCGCGCCTTCAGCGTGCTGCCCGTGTAGTTGGACACCAGATGCTTGTCGGTTTCCGGATCCCAGATGCCGGTGTCGATGCCGTTGACGATGCCATGGAGATCGCTGGAGCGCATGTTGATGAGGCCGTCGAGGCCCATGCCGAATTCGGGCGAGCGGATTTCCTGCGCGTAGGTCGGACTGACCGTGGTGATCGCCCAGGCGGCCTGCAGGCCCGCCTTGAGGAAGCCGACACCACCATAATATTCGACGCCGTCGAGCGCCATCGCCGCCGCCGGCAAGCCAAGCTCGCCGAAAATGCCGGCGCCGAACTGGCCCTGGAAGGCGAGGTTGTGGACGGTCATCATCGAAGGCACGCCGACCGCCTTGCCATAGCGCATATAGGCCAGCGTCATCGCCGACTGCCAGTCATGGGCGTGCACGATGTCGGGCTGGTAGCCCGAGATGGCGCCGCCGGCGATGTCGCCGCCGACCTGGCTCAACGCCGCGAAACGCCGCCAATTGTCTGGCCAGTCGACGCCGGTCGCATTGCCATAGGGGCCGCCGGGACGGTCGAACAGATGCGGCGCATCGAGCACGAACAGTTCGAGCCCGGCGAGTTGGACGGAATGGACAGAGGCCTTGCCGCCCTGCAGCAAGGGGTATTGCAGAACCGCCCGCTTTTTCTTGAAGGCAGCCATGACGGTCGGAAAGCCGGGCATGAGCGTGCGCACGGTCACGCCCTTGGCCGCCAAGGCAATGGGCAGCGCGCCGGTCACGTCGGCAAGCCCACCGGTCTTGATGAGCGGGAAAATTTCCGGCGTGACCGACAGAACCTGCATGCGTCAGAGCCCCAGCTTGTCGATCATGTCCTGGGTGACCAGGCAGATGCCCTTTTCGGAAACGCGGAAGCGCTTGGCGTCGAGAATAGGATCTTCGCCGACCACCAGCCCTTCCGGTATCCTAACA
Organism: Mesorhizobium sp. M7A.F.Ca.AU.002.02.1.1; assembly: GCF_003998535.1. NCBI lineage: Bacteria > Pseudomonadati > Pseudomonadota > Alphaproteobacteria > Hyphomicrobiales > Phyllobacteriaceae > Mesorhizobium > Mesorhizobium sp. M7A.F.Ca.AU.002.02.1.1. The sequence goes on from NZ_RZPB01000030.1 coordinate 8,650, forward strand.
CCATGGTCGATGACCACGCGCTTCAACTTTGCGTTCCGGCCGACATGAACGTCGGGCAGCATGACGACTTCTTCGAGCGTCGAATAGGAATTGATGCGCGCGCCGGTGAAGATCAGGCTTTTTTTCAGCGAAGCCCCCGAGACGATGCAATCGCCCGAAACCAGCGAAGACACAGCCGAACCGCGGCGGCCATCCTCGTCATGCACGAACTTTGCCGGCGGCTTCAATTCGGCATAGGTCCAGATCGGCCAGTCGCGGTCGTAGAGGTCGAGTTCCGGCGTGATATCGGTCAGGTCGATATTGGCTTCCCAATAGGCGTCGACCGTTCCGACGTCGCGCCAGTAGGCCTCGTTCTCGGCGGTCGAACGGACGCAGGACTTGGCGAAGCGGTGCGCGATCGCCTTACCGTGCTGGACGATATAGGGGATGATGTCCTTGCCGAAGTCGCGGCTCGAGCCCGGCTCGGCCGCATCGCGGCGCAACTGCTCCATCAGAAACTTGGTCTTGAAGACGTAAATGCCCATCGAGGCCAAGGCAAACTCCGGCTTATCGGGAATGCCGGGCGGATCGGCGGGCTTTTCGACGAAGGCGATGATGTTGTCCTTGCCATCGACATGCATGACGCCGAAGCCGGTGGCTTCCATGCGCGGCACTTCGAGGCAGCCAACGGTGACGTCGGCATTGGCGTCGACGTGCTGGCGAAGCATCATCTCGTAGTCCATCTTGTAGATGTGGTCGCCAGCCAGGATGACCATGTATTCGGGTCCGTAGGCCTCGATGATGTCGATGTTCTGATAGACGGCGTCAGCCGTGCCCTCATACCACTGCGTTTCCGAGACGCGCTGGCTGGCCGGCAGGATGTCGAAGCTTTCGTTTCGCTCTGGGCGCAGGAAGTTCCAGCCGCGCTGCAAATGACGGATCAGCGAATGTGCCTTGTACTGGGTGGCAACGCCGAGGCGTCGAATGCCGGAGTTAAGCGCGTTGGAGAGCGCGAAGTCGATGATGCGCGTCTTGCCGCCGAAATAGACGGCCGGCTTGGCACGCCGGTCGGTCAGTTCCTTGAGGCGGCTGCCACGGCCGCCGGCCAATACATAGGCCATGGCATCGCGCGCCAGCGGCTGGGTCCGTTTCAAGTCTGCCATTTCTACCCTCCCAAGTTACTCGATCTCGACATGTTACTCAGTGTCGATGGGTTCAGTCGGCGACGAGCTCGAGCATGATCGTGGACAGCGGCGGCAAGAGCATCGTCGCGGCGATGCTTCCTTCCTCCGCCCGTGCCTCGACCATGCCGCCATTGCCCTTGCCGGAACCGCCATATTCAGAAGCGTCGGTGTTGATGATCTCGCGCCATTTGCCTGATGTCGGCAACGGCACGCGATAATTATCGCGCGGCACCGGCGTGAAATTGGAAATGACGGCCACCGGGCTGCCGCCCGGCGCGCTGCGCAGCCAGGCAAAAACCGAATTCTGGCTGTCGTCGACGATCAGCCAGGAAAACCCTTCCGGTTCGCAGTCGCGGCCATGCAGCGCCGGGCGCGAACGGTAGAGATAGTTGAGATCGCGCACCGTCTGCCAAACGCCGCGATGCGGCCGGAATTCAAGCAGGTTCCAGTCGAGCGCGCGCGCCTCGCTCCATTCGCGGCGCTGCGCGAACTCCTGCCCCATGAAAAGCAGCTTCTTGCCGGGATAGCCCCACATGAAAGCGTAGTAGGCGCGTAGCGTCGCAAACTTCTGCCAGTCGTCGCCGGCCATCTTGCCAAGCAACGTGCCTTTGCCGTGCACAACCTCGTCATGCGAGAGCGGCAGCACGAAATTCTCCGAGAAGGCGTAGGTCAGGCCGAAGGTGAGGTCGTTGTGGTGGTGCTTTCGGAAGATCGGCTCCTTGGAGAAATACTCCAGCGTGTCGTGCATGAAGCCCATATTCCACTTGAAGCCGAAGCCGAGGCCGCCTTCATGCACCGGTGCCGAGACCTTCGGCCATGAGGTCGATTCCTCGGCTATGGTCATGACGCCCGGATGATGGCCGTAGACCTCCTTGTTCATCTTCTGCAGGAAGCTGACCGCCTCGAGATTCTCGCGGCCGCCCTTCTCGTTGGGGATCCATTCGCCGGCCTTGCGTGAATAGTCGAGGTAGAGCATCGAGGCGACCGCGTCGACGCGCAAACCGTCGACATGGTATTTCTCGGCCCAGAACAGCGCATTGTTGACCAGGAACGACACCACCTCGCGGCGGCCGAAATTGTAGATCGCGGTGTTCCAGTCGGGATGAAAACCCTTGCGCGGATCGGCATGTTCATAGAGCGCGGTGCCATCGAAATTGGCCAGGCCATGCGCGTCGACCGGGAAATGTGCCGGCACCCAGTCGAGGATGACGCCGACGCCGGCGCGGTGGGCGCCATCGACGAAACGGGCAAAGCCGTCCGGGTCGCCAAAGCGGGCCGATGGCGCGTAAAGGCCGGTCGTCTGGTAGCCCCAGGACGGGTCGTAGGGATGTTCAGAGATCGGCATGAATTCGATGTGGGTGAAACCGGTCTCAACCACATAGGGGATCAGCCGGTCGGCCAACTCGTCCCATGACAGGAACGTTCCGTCGTCGCGAAGCTGCCAGGAGCCGGCATGGACCTCGTAGATCGAGATGGCTTCTCGCCGGTGATCGGCATTGCGCCAGAAATTGCGATGCGCCTCGTCGCCCCACTCGTGCGCCGGCGGCACCGCCACGACCGAAGCAGTAGCCGGACGCAGTTCGGATTTGAAGGCGAACGGGTCGGCCTTCAGCGGCAGCCTCACACCATCGGGGCCGATGATCTCGTATTTGTAGGGTCGTCCGGCACCGATGTCGGGTATGAACAGTTCCCAGATGCCGGTGTCGCGGCGGTCTCGCATGGTGTGCCGGCGGCCGTCCCACTCGTTGAAGTCGCCGACCACCGAGACGCGCCGCGCATTGGGAGCCCAGACGGCGAAATGCACTCCGGTGGCGCCTTCGTGATCAATGACATGGGCGCCGAGCTTATCGAACAGCCTGAGATGCGAGCCTTGGGCGATGTAGTAATCGTCCATCGGGCCCAGCACCGGACCGAACGAATAGGGATCGGTCAGCCACCAGTCGCCGCCGGCGTTCCTGGCATGATAGCGCAGGGGTTGCCGCTTCTTGATCGAGAGCTTGCCTTCGAAAAAGCCGCCATCGTTGCGCCTGGACAGTTCACCCGCGATGGTGCCGGTCAGCGTGTAGGCGGTGACGAATTCGGCATTCGGAACAAAGCACCGGGCATACAGGCTCTTGCCGACCTCATGGACACCAAGGACGGCGAAGGGATCTCCGTGCGTGCCGGCAACAATCGCCGCAACATCGCCGGCTGGCGCCAGTCCATCCGGCCCGCTTGTCGCAGCGGTCGCGCGCGGCTTCTTCATCAGGCAGTGTCCCTCCCCGGGCACCAAGTGTTTGTTTCTAGTGATGTAAATCCAACATTCAAATTCACATCACCGGGACCACATTGTTTGCGGCCTCATGCAATCACATCAGACAGGCACGTTCCAGATTTCTTTCGCATATTGGCGGATCGTGCGATCGGAGGAGAACCAGCCGACACGCGCAACGTTGCGGATTGCCCGGGCGTACCAGTCGGGACTGTTGCGCCAGACCGCATCGACCTCACGCTGGGCGGCGGCATAGGCATCGAAATCGGCGGCAACCATGAACCAGTCGCTGTTGTAGAGACCGTTGATGAGATCGCGGTAACGCTCCGGATCGTCCGGCGAGAAGACGCCTGACGAAACAGCCGCAACCGCTTGCGCCAGCTCAGGCGAGCCTTCGATGACGGCGCGCGGATCGTAGCCGTTGTTGCGCCGCTCGGCGACCTCGGCGGTGGTCAGGCCGAAGATGAAGATGTTGTCGTCGCCGACGCATTCCTTGATCTCGACATTGGCACCGTCGAGCGTGCCGATGGTCAGCGCACCGTTCAGCGCGAACTTCATGTTGCCGGTGCCCGACGCTTCCATGCCGGCGGTCGAGATCTGTTCGGACAGATCGGCGGCCGGCATCATGATCTCGGCAAGGCTGACATTGTAGTTCGGCACGAACACCACCTTCAGCAGACCGCGCACGGCCGGATCGCGGTTGATGACCTTGGCGACATCGTTGGCGAGTTTGATGATCAGCTTGGCATTGTGGTAGCTGGGCGCCGCCTTGCCGCCGAAGAATTTCACGCGCGGCATCCAGTCGCGCTCGGGATGCGAGCGGATCTGGTCGTAGAGGGCAATCGCCTCGAGGATATTCAGAAGCTGGCGCTTGTATTCATGGATACGCTTGATCTGGATGTCGAAAAGCGCCGAGGGATCGACCTTGATGCCGAGCCGGTCGGCGACGAGGTTGGCCAGCCGCGCCTTGTTGGCTCGCTTGACGGCGGCGAACTTGTCGCGAAAGGCGGCATCGCCGGCGAAACCGTCGAGATCCTTGATGGCGTCGATGTCATCGAGAAAGCGGTCGCCGATCGCCTCGCGGGCAAGCGACGTCAGCCCGGGATTACACTGGATCAGCCAGCGCCGCGGCGTGATGCCGTTGGTCTTGTTGTTGATGCGATCGGGATAGAGCTTGTGCAGATCGGCGAACACCGTCTCCTTCATCAGGTCGGTGTGAAGCGCCGAAACGCCGTTGATCGAGTGCGAACCGACAAAGGCCAGATTGCCCATGCGCACCCGGCGGTCGCCATTTTCCTGGATCAGCGAGATGCGGCCGATCTGCTCGTCCGAGAACTGGTTGGACGCACGCGCCTCCAGAAGCACTTCAGCGTTGATGGCATAGACGATCTGCATGTGGCGCGGCAAAAGCCGCTCGAACAGCGGCACCGGCCAGCTTTCCAGTGCCTCGGGCAGCAGCGTGTGGTTGGTGTAGCCGAAGGTGCGCTGGGTGATGTCCCAGGCCTGATCGAAGTCCATGCCGTGGACGTCCATCAACAGGCGCATCAACTCCGGCACAGCGATGGCCGGATGGGTGTCGTTCAGGTGGATCGCAGCCTTGTCGGGCAAGGACTTCAGGTCGCCATATTGGCTGAGATGGCGCTGAACGATGTCCTGCAGCGATGCGGTGGAGAAGAAATATTCCTGCCGAAGCCGCAGTTCCTGCCCGGCCTTGTGGGAATCGGCGGGATAGAGCACGCGCGACAAGGCATCGGCCTTGTTGCTTTCGGCGAGCGCGCCGATGTGGTCGCCGGCATTGAACTTGTCGAGCAGGATCGGATCGACCGGCATGCCCGACCAGAGCCGCAGCGTGTTGACGCGGTTGGCCCGCCAGCCGACGACGGGCGTATCATAGGCGACGGCCAGCACATGCTCGGTCGGCTTCCAGACATGGCGTTCGAGGCGTCCGTCCTTGGAGGTGATCGATTCCACCGAACCGCCGAAACCGACCTCGAACGAGCGCTCACGGCGTTCGAATTCCCACGGGTTGCCGTGATCGAGCCAGGTTTCAGGCAATTCGACCTGCCAGCCGTCGTGAATCTCCTGGCGGAACATGCCGTTGGCATAGCGGATGCCGTAGCCATGCGCGGGAATGTCGACGGTCGCCATGCTTTCCATGAAGCAGGCCGCAAGCCGCCCGAGGCCGCCATTGCCAAGTGCGGCATCCGGCTCGAGTGCGGCGATGAGATCGAGATCGACGCCCAGGGACGACAGGGCCTCGCGCATGTTGTCCATCAGGCCGAGATTGGAGAAGGCGTCGCGCATCAGGCGGCCGATGAGGAACTCCAGAGACAGATAATAGACGCGTTTTTCCTTCTGATCGTACGCCTCCTTCGTCGCCTGCATCCAGCGATCGACGATCCGGTCGCGCACGACCTTGATCGAGGCGGTCAGCCAGTCGTACTGGGTCGCAACGGCGGTATCCTTGCCGACCCGGTATTTGAGGGCCACCAAGACTTCACGTGCGAGTGTCTTGGGATCAGGATTTTCGAGCAGTGGAGGAAGGGGTTCGGATGTCATCGCGCTCGTCATGATGCCTCTCGTGCGGTTGCCATGATCATACCGGCTTTCATCGCTCCTCCCAGCCCATGCTAGCTGATACCGCTATATATTCAATCGATTTAAACATGCCCGAACCGGCATGCCCCCTGCGGCAATTTGGCAATTCGCAAGTGTGACGCGCCAAGACGGTCGCGCGACGCGCTTCAAATTCCTGTTCCGTGCCTGCCGTGCCGCCAACCCTCCAGCACTTGGGCGACATGTATCAGGCCGCCAGCGCTGCCTCGGGCGGAACCTTTGCTCCGGTCATGAAGGCCACGGCATCGGACATCGTATATTGCTTGGGATCGATGACGCAGAGGCGACGGCCGAGCCGGTGGATGTGAATGCGGTCGGCCACTTCGAACACATGCGGCATGTTGTGCGAGATCAGCACGATCGGCAGGCCGCGCTTCTTGACGTCGAGGATCAACTCGAGCACGCGGCGGCTTTCCTTGACGCCAAGGGCGGCCGTCGGCTCGTCCATGATCACCACACGACTGCCGAAGGCGGCCGCGCGCGCCACCGCAACGCCCTGCCTCTGGCCCCCCGAGAGCGTTTCCACAGCCTGGCTGATGTTCTGGATGGTCATCAGGCCAAGCTCGGTAAGCTTGTCGCGGGCGCGCTTTTCCATCGCCGGACGGTCGAGCATACGCAGCCAATCGCCCAGAAAACCCGGTTTGCGGATCTCGCGGCCAAGGAACATGTTATCGGCGATCGAGAGCGCCGGCGACAGTGCCAGATTCTGGTAGACGGTCTCGATGCCGGCTTCGCGTGCCTCCATCGGCGATTTAAAGGCGACGGGTTTGCCTTCAAGCCGGATCTCGCCTTCGTCGGGCACGGCCGCGCCGGAAATCGCCTTGATGAGCGACGACTTGCCGGCGCCGTTGTCGCCGATGACGGCGAGGATTTCGCCGGGATAAAGGTCGAAGTCGGCATTGTCGAGGGCGGTGACACGGCCATAGCGCTTGATCAGGCCACGCGCGGTGAGGATGGGCTCCTGGGTCATGGTCATGCCGACACCTTTCTGATCCATTGGTCGACTGCCACGGCGCCGATGATCAGCACACCGGTGAGCAGCACCTTCCATTGCGGATCGGCGCCCAGCATGTTGAGGCCCATGGAAACGACGCCGACGATCATCGCGCCGAACAGCGTGCCCAGGATGGAGCCGCGTCCGCCGAAGAGGGAAATACCGCCGATCACCGTCGCGGTGATGGCCTGCAGATTGTAGTCGGTGACGGCAGCCGACGGCGAGATCGAGCCGTTGCGGCCAATGGAGACCCAGGCCGCGAAAGCGGCGATCAGGCCGGCCAAGGTGTAGACCGTCATCAACACCTTCTTGGTCTGGATGCCCGACAGCTTCGCCGCCTCCTGGTCATCGCCAACGGCGTAGACATGGCGGCCCCACGCCGTGTGATTGAGCACGTACCAGAGGATCATCACGAGCAGGACCGTGGCAATGACGCCGAGCGTCAGCACCGCAGTGCCGACCTTGAAGCTGATGGCAAAGAGATGCAGCAGCGGCGCCTGGGTATCGACGTCGGTGTCGCGGATCGTCTCGTTGGCCGAATAGATGAAGTTCGTGGCCATGACGATGTTCCAGGTGCCAAGCGTCACGATGAAGGGTGGTAGCTTCATGTAGGCGACAAGCACCCCGTTGAGCAGCCCGCAGGCGGCGCCGGCGGCAAGCCCGATCGCCACTGCGAGCGCGCTCGGCATGCCGTAGGAGACCGCGCAATTGCCCATGATCACCGCTGAAATCACCATGATCACACCAATCGACAGGTCGATGCCTGCGGTCAGGATGACCAATGTCTGCGCAGCCCCCAGAATGCCGATGATGGCGATCTGCTGCAGGATAAGCGTCAGCGTGTAGGACGAAAAGAAACGCCCACCGATGGTGATGCCGAAGACGATGATCGCCAGAACCAGGACGATCAGCGGCACCGCGGCCGGCGTCGAATGCAAGAAATGCTGGATACGCTTGACGGCCGATTTGTGCTCGTCAAAAGCAGCAACGCTGGTGTCGCTGCTCGAGAGAACCTTCTCGAATTCCTGAGCTTGAGCCATGTTTTCTCCCCGTAGGCTTCAGCCAAACGCCGACGCCAGTCCACGCCTTTCCGGTCTGCTGCCGGGATTGTTCGCGGTCACGCGAGCCATCGTCCACCCGAAGCAGCCGGGGATCAAGCCCCGACCGCTCAGGTTCCTTGGATGCCGGTCAGAACGGCATCAGCCCCAGCACTTGGCGAGGCCTTCCTTGGTGTCGATGGACTTGACGCCGGTGGCCGGCTTGTCGGTCACCAGGTTGACGCCGGTGTCGAAGAAGTTCTTGCCTTCGGTCGGCTTCGGCTTGGTTCCGTCCTTGGCAAAAGCGGCGATCGCCTCGATGCCGAGTGCAGCCATCTGCAGCGGGTATTGCTGCGAAGTGGCGCCGATGACACCTTCGGCCACCGACTTCACGCCGGGGCAGCCGCCGTCGACGGAAACGATCAGCACCTGGCTTTCGAGGCCGACAGCCTTGAGCGCCTGGTAGGCGCCGACAGCGGCGGGCTCGTTGATGGTGTGGATGACGTTGATGGTGTTGTCCTTCTGCAGGAGGTTCTCCATCGCCTTGCGGCCGCCCTCTTCGTTGCCGTTGGTGACGTCATGGCCGACGATGCGCGGATCGGTCTCGTCGCCGATCTTGTTGGGATCTTTTACATCGATGCCGTAGCCCATCATGAAGCCTTGGTCGCGCAGCACGTCGACAGTCGGCTGCGAAGGCGTCAGGTCAAGGAAGCCGATCTTGGCGTCCTTGGCCTTGTCGCCGAGCGTGGCGGCGGCCCAGGCCCCGATCAGCTTGCCTGCTTCGAGATTGTCCGTCGCGAAGGTCGCATCGGCGGCGTCGATCGGATCGAGCGGCGTGTCGAGCGCGATCACCAGCAGGCCGGCATCACGCGCTTTCTTCACGGTCGGCACGATGCCCTTGGTGTCGGATGCGGTGATCAGGATACCCTTGGCGCCATCGGCGATGCAGCTTTCGATCGCCGCGACCTGGCTCTCGCTGTCGCCGTCGATCTTGCCGGCATAGGTCTTGAGGTCGACGCCGAGTTCCTTGGCCTTCGCGGTCGCGCCTTCCTTCATCTTGACGAAGAAGGGATTGGTGTCGGTCTTGGTGATCAGGCAGGCGCCGACACCGGCCGCGGATGCGGACGAGGCAAACGCCATCAGCCCCAGAGCCGCGGCGGCAAACACGGTCGATTTCAACAATTTTGTATTGGTCACGATTTTCCTCCCAGTGGAACCATTCCGATGCCGGCCAACCGGCACCTGCAGCGCATCCAACGAAATTCTCCCAGCGTGGACGCTGCCTTAACAGACACCAGGCCGAAGCCCGTGTCAATAATTAAATCACTCTTATTTATTATTGACAGCATTGCTTCGTTCACCCATTCTGGCCCAAAAGCATTGAGGGGAAACGACGGGAGGAACAGGGTGGAAACGGCCATTGCGAGGCACGGTTCGCCCGAGGTGAATGACAGTCTCATTCACCGCGGCACCAACCAGAGCGGCATGCGCGACCACAATGAGCGGTTGGTGCTGTCGCTGGTGCGTCAACACGGCAGCCTGGCAAAATCCGACATCGCCCGCATGACCGGACTTTCGGCGCAGACGGTTTCCGTCATCATGCGCGAGCTGGAGGAAGAAAGCCTCCTGCTGCGTCAGGCGCCGTTGCGCGGCAAGATCGGCCAGCCTTCCATCCCGATGGCGCTCAATCCCGAAGGCGCTTTCTTCATCGGCCTGAAGATCGGCCGCCGCAGCGCTGAACTGGTGTTGATCGACTTCCTTGGCAATGTCCGTTCGATGCTACAGCATTCCTATCGCTACCCGGCGCCGCGCGAGACGGTGGACTTCGTCAGCAACGGCATGCGGCAGATGCGCGGCGAGCTGACGCCCGCGCAAGACAAGCGCATCGCCGGGCTGGGCATCGCCATGCCGTTCGAATTGTGGAACTGGGCCGATACCGCCGGCGCCCCGCGCGACGTGATGGACGAATGGCGTCACCGCGACATCAGGGCCGACATCCAGGCGCAATGCGATTTTCCGGTCTATTTGCAG
>NZ_RZPB01000310.1:0-6722 GCF_003998535.1 Mesorhizobium sp. M7A.F.Ca.AU.002.02.1.1
CCACGCTTTGATCGGGGGTGCTGCGCTGGAGCAAGCGCAACCTCTTTTCAAGTTCGACGGCCCGTTCCTGCGCGGCGGCGGCGCAATCGCCGAGAACGCCGCGCTGATGCTCGACCGTGGACAGCCGCGCTTGCAGGTCCTGCTGTACAAGCATCTGCGCAGATAGTTTGCCGGTCAGTCGTTCGTTGTGGACTTGGTAGTCCGCGACCTTGGAACGAAGCAGCATGGCGGCCTGTTGCAAGCTGGCGAGCCGCAATGCAACGTCCTCACGCGCCTGCTCGGCGGCTTGCCTGGCCATGGTCTCGTCGCGGAGTTGCCCCGACACGCGCGCCAGGTTCCGTCCCAGGCGCTCGACCTCGACATTCGCTTCGAGGAACCGTGTTGCGCGCTGGCCGGCATGCCTATCCGCCTGCGCAATGGTCTGCCGTGCCCTGTTGAGTTGGACCTCCAGGTCGGCGATGGTCTTGCTTGCGATCGATAGCTCGCGCGATTTTCGCCCAAGCTCTTTCGAGGTGCGATCCTGCAAACGTTGCAGCTTCGCCACCTCTTCCTGCAAGTCCCATTTGTCCGTATCGGGAGCGTCGGCATCGTGCGTTTGCGCATCGAGCCTGGCCACATAGTCCTCAACCAGCGACCACGCCAAGTCGTCATCGTTGGACAAGAGCGAGGAGCCGCGCATGGCGTGGGCCTGACTCGAGCCCGTCCGGGCCGAAGTCGAGCCGAGGGAGGCGGCCAGCGTGTCTGACTGGGCCAATCCGGTCACGGGCTCCTCTTCGAAGAGAGGCAAAGCTTGATGCGTGGCGGCTCGGATGCTTCGAATCAGTTCTTCGAAGTCTTCGTCGGCCCTTCGGACAACGGCGCTGTCGTTCGCACTGATGTGCCGGGCGCCGTTGGCCTCATGATTCAGCGACATTTTTCTCTCATCGCGGACCGAATCACTAGACTATCGTGCATCAAGGACAAGAATGCGAGTAGATCTTGCCGGGTTTCACCGGAAAATTGCTGCAAGAAATCTCGTTTTTTTGAAGCGGAAGTCGATCTTAGCGCTTGCCTCTTGGGCAATCGAAGTAAAGTCCCGGCCACCTCTGTGTCAAATATTGCAGCGAAAATGTGCCATCCTTCCAGAACCGCACCCTTGCCTTTTCTCAGCGCCGCCCCAACAAGCTCTTCATGCGGTTGCGCAGCAGGCGGGCCATGTTGCGGGTTTCGCGGTAGAGGTGCAGTTGCGAGGCGGCCTGGCGGGTGAGGCGGTCGGCGTCCGGCGTCAGGCCGATCACCAGCGTGCCCATCGGCTTGCGCTCGGCCCATAGCCGGCTCATCACCGGATGGTCGGGCACGGCGCAGGAATCGGTCATCATGATGTTGGGATCGTCGAGATGCTGCCCGGTCACCTCGATCATCAGCAAGGTGCCCGGCGAATAGCTGGCCAGCGTCTCGTCATAGGCGGTCTTCCAGGTGTAGGCGATGCCGGCTTCGACGAAGACGATCAGGCAGGCAATGGTGCGGCCGTCGAGCGTCAGCGAATGGATGCGGCACATGTCCTGCTCGGCCAGCCGGTGCACGGCTTCGCGGGCGAAGGCGGCGCGGAAACGGTCGATCGCCATGGCGGTGCGTTCGCGGCCCTTCCAGCCGGCCGCCTCCAGCGTCAGGAAGTTCTCGATGGCGTGGCGGATGTCTTCGGGGCCGCGCGCCACGACATGCTCCAGCCTGCCGAGGTCGCCGAGGCGCCGCTTCAGCCGCCGGAATTCGCGATAATGGTGCGAACGCAGCGAGGCCTTCAGATAATCATCGCCGTCGCGCTCGCTCTCCAGCGCCGGGCGCAGGGTCTGGCCGGTGGTGACCAGCATCAGGCCGCGCGTCTCGGCCACGGTGGCAAACAGGCTCGCCACCGGGCCATCGAGCCGGACATCGGGCAGGACGAACACTTTCGGCAGCTTGAGATGCGGGCGCGACAGCATCGAGAAGAAATCCTCGACGACGCCCACCGGGTCGTCGCGGTCGACCAGCGGCGTGCCGAGCGGACCGAACGGGCTCGACCATGTGCGCATCACCGGCACGCCGAGCGGCACCACCGGCCGTTCCACTGAGAACGGCACCAGAAGGCGCAGCCGGTTGCGGTATTCGTCGCCGTCGCGGATGACCGCCAGCCGCACCTCGCGATCTTCCAGCCGCGGCATGGCGGGCGCAAGGAAACGCGGGTTGAAGAACACGTTGGGCTCGACCGTGCGGGCGCAGAGATAATCCAGCTCCTCGACCAGGTCGAAACCGGCGGATGCCGGGTAGATGGCGAGCTTGCGCTCGGGCCGGTTGTTGGCGAGAATCTCGATATGGGCGGGGTCGGCGTCACGGGTCAGCCCGGCAAGGCCCGACACCATGGCGCCGGCGGTGCCGCCGCTGGTTTCCTCAAGCAACGGGATGGCAGCCATCACGCGGCTCCTTTCGCAGGCACGAAGATAAGCATGACGATGCCGAGCTTGCGCCACACCGTGAAGGACAGCGCGCCGGCTTCGAAGATCATGGCAAAGGCGGTGGCCATGGCCGCGCCCCACAGGCCGAACATCGGGATCAGCATCACGTTGAGGGCGATGTTGAAGGCCAGCGTCATGGCATAGACGGCGGCGCAGATGTTCTGGTTGCCGCTCATCGTCAGCAGGCTTTCGCAGGGGCCGACGGCGGCGCGCGCCGCGACGCCGAAGACGAGCAGGAACAGCAAGGGATAGCCGCTGCTGAATTCCGGGCCGAACAGCACCAGCATCGGCTCGCCGAGCGCCAGCACCAGCAGCGCCATCAACAGCGAAGGCCAGAACGTCCACGACACCGTCTCGCGGGCAAAGGCGGCGAGCCTTTGCGGGTCGCCATGGGTGAACTGGGCGTAGCGCTGGGCAACGCCGGCCTTGACGGCGAAGTAGACGAAATGCACCAGCGCCAGGGTCTTCACCGTGGCGAAATAGACGGCGACGTCATTGGGGTCCATATAGGCGCCGACCATCAGCACGTCGGCATTGGTCAGCAGGAAGAAGAAGCTCTCGACCAGGAAGATCGGCAGCGAGACGACGAACCATTGCGCGAAATGGACCTTCATCGGCCCGGCCGGAATCTGCCGTTCCATGCGCTGGGTGACACCGATAAGCTGGCCGAGCGTTGTGGCGTAGGTGGCGGCGATCGAGGCGAAGATCGCGGTCTTTGCGTCAGGAGCATAGCCCGCCAGCAGCATCAGCGCCATGAACAGCAGGATCAGCACCGGCCGCACCAGATAGGTCGGCGACAGGGCAAACAGCGCCCAGCTGTTGGCGCGTGCCAGGCCCGACAGAAGGTCGGACATGGCGATCATCGGCAGGCAGATGACGCCGAGGATGAACGGGATCACATAGTAGCTCTCGATCCAGGGTGCCGCCAGCCAGACGCCGAGCGCGCCGAGCCCGGCAATCAGCGTCGAGGCGATCAGCACGAACAGACGGCTGGCCAGCACGATGCCGCGCAACTCGTCCATCAAGCCGCGCTCGCGGTATTCGGGAATGTAGCGGATGACGGAGGTGTGGAAGCCCAGGCAGGCGAGATTGCCGACGATGACCATCGTCACCCAGACGAGGACGAAGATGCCGTACTCGAACGAGCCCATCCAGCGTGCCATCAGCACCTGGCTGACGAAGGCAATGACGGCGCTGACGATGCGGACCGAGAAGGCGATAACCGACATGCGGCTGGCCTCGCCGCGCTCGTCGGCGGTGAACAGCACAGCATCGATGCGGCCAAGCAACGGCCCCATGCGCAGCGCCCAACGCTGCGGCAAGAACCGCCCGGCAGTCGTGGCCGCGGAAAAGCGCACCCCGATTTCTCTCCGTTTTCCGCTTCTTTTTCAGGCGTTGGTGTAGCGGAGACACATTAAGAAACGGTTGGGTGAGGAATTTCCTTCGCCCCGTCCCTATACGGGGAGAACGTGCCGGCAGGCGGATGAGGGGCGGCACAGGCGTTTGAGGTTTGCGCCGCTGTTTCATCATCGCCGAGGCGCGCAGCACGGAGACGTTGCCGATCAGGATAGCACCCGGCTTTATCGCAAGATCGTGCCTCAGATGGTGCCTTGGCTGCCAGAGGATGAGGCCGCGCAGCTGAAGTTCGAGTTCGAGGCGGCTTAGTCGGCGGGACATCGCCCCCCTCTGGCCTGCCGGCCATCTCCCCCTCAGGTGGGGAGATTGGCTAATCGCGAACGCAGGCGCCGCCCCTCATCCGGCCCTGCGGGCCACCTTCTCCCCGTATAGTGACGGGAGAAGGAAAGCGCCGCGCCTTTACGCAAACGCCCCATGGCAGTGCTTGTACTTCTTCCCCGAACCGCAGGGGCAGGCTTCGTTGCGGCCTACCTTGCCCCAGGTGGCCTGGTTGTTGGGGTCGCGGTCTTCGGGGGCGACGATTGCGGTTGTCTCCGGGCGGACCAGGAGGGCGGTTTCGCCGCCTTCGAAGTCGTTTTCGCCGGTGCTGCCGTCGATATGGGTGCCGAACATGTCGGGGGCTTCCGGAGGTGGCGCTTCGGCGGCCTGACGGACCAGTTCGACGCGCATCAGCTGCGCGGTGACGGCCTGGCGCAGATTGCCAAGCATGGCCTGGAAGAGTTCGAACGCCTCGCCCTTGTACTCCTGCAGCGGATCGCGCTGGGCGTAGCCGCGGAAGCCGACGACCGAGCGCAGATGGTCGAGATTGACGATGTGCTCGCGCCACAGATGGTCGAGCGTCTGCAGCACCACCGAGCGCTCGACATAGTTCATCACCTCGGGGCCAAAACGCTCGGCGCGCTCCTTGGCGGCGGCTTCGGCGGCCTGCGCGATGCGCTCGCGGATGTCGTCCTCGGCGATGCCCTCTTCCTTGGCCCAGTCCTCGACCGGCAGGTCGAGGTTCAGGAACTCGGCGATCTCGGCCTTCAGCCCGGCAACGTTCCACTGCTCGGCATAGGCGTTTTCGGGAATGGCCTTGGCGACGATCTCGTCGATGACGCCTTCGCGCATCTCGGCGATCGTTTCGGAGAGGCCTTCGCCGTCCATCAGTTCGATGCGCTGCTCGAACACCACCTTGCGCTGGTCGTTGGAGACGTCGTCATATTTCAACAGGTTCTTGCGGATGTCGAAGTTGCGCGCCTCGACCTTCTTCTGCGCCTTTTCCAGCGCCTTGTTGATCCACGGATGGATGATCGCCTCGTCTTCCTTGAGGCCGAGCTTCTGCAGCATGCCGTCCATGCGCTCGGAGCCGAAGATGCGCATCAGATCGTCCTGCAGGGACAGGAAGAATTTCGAGCGGCCGGGGTCGCCTTGTCTTCCTGAACGACCTCTAAGCTGGTTGTCGATGCGGCGCGATTCGTGGCGTTCGGTGGCCAGCACATAGAGGCCGCCGGCGGCCAATGCCTTTTCCTTCAGCCGCTCAATGTCGGCAATGATTTCCTTTTCCCGCGCCTCGCGTTCGGGGCCGGCCGGCATGTCGCCCAGCTCTTCCTCGATCCGCATCTCGGCATTGCCGCCGAGCTTGATGTCGGTGCCGCGGCCGGCCATGTTGGTGGCGATGGTGATGGCGCCGGGCTTGCCGGCCTGGGCGACGATCGCCGCCTCGCGCTCGTGATGGCGAGCGTTCAGCACTTCGAAATCGGTAAAACCTTCCTTGCGCAGGCGCTCGGCCAGCTGCTCGGACTTTTCGATGGAGGTGGTGCCGACCAGCGTCGGCTGGCCCTTGGCGCTGGCTTCGCGGATCTCCCTGACGATCGCCTTGTATTTCTCCTCGACCGTCCGGTAGACCTCGTCGTCCTCGTCGATGCGGATCACCGGCAGATTGGTCGGGATCTCGGTGACTTCGAGGCCGTAGATGTTGCCGAATTCCTCTGCCTCGGTCAGCGCCGTGCCGGTCATGCCGGACAGCTTCTTGTAGAGGCGGAAATAGTTCTGGAAGGTGACGGAGGCGAGCGTCTGGTTCTCCGGCTGGATCGCCACATGCTCCTTGGCTTCGAGCGCCTGGTGCAGGCCTTCCGAATAGCGGCGGCCCGGCATCATGCGGCCGGTGAACTCGTCGATGATGACGATCTCGCCGTTGCGGACGATATAGTCCTTGTCCTTCTGGAACAGCCGGTGCGCCTTCAGCGCGTTATTGACGTGGTGGACGATGGCGACGTTCTCGACGTCGTAGAGCGACTCGCCCTTGAGCAGGCCGGCGTCGCGCAAAAGGTTCTCGAGCTTCTCGGTGCCTTCCTCGGTGAAGATCGAGGTCTTCTGCTTCTCGTCGATCTCATAATCCTGCGGCTGCAGCTGGATGATGAAGGTGTCGATGGTGTTGTACATTTCCGAACGGTCCTCGAGCGGACCGGAAATGATCAACGGCGTGCGTGCCTCGTCGACCAGGATGGAATCGACTTCGTCGACGATCGCGTAATTGTGACCGCGCTGCACCATCTGGGCGCGCTCGTATTTCATGTTGTCGCGCAGATAGTCGAAGCCGAGCTCGTTGTTGGTGGCGTAGGTGACATCGGCGGCGTAGGCGGCGCTGCGCTCCTCGTCGGACAGGCCGTGGACGATGACGCCGACCGAGAGGCCGAGGAATTTGTAGACGCGGCCCATCCATTCGGAGTCGCGGGTGGCCAGATAGTCGTTGACGGTGACGACGTGGACGCCCTTGCCGGCAAGCGCGTTGAGGTAGACCGGCAGCGTCGCGACCAGGGTCTTGCCCTCGCCAGTGCGCATCTCGGCAATGCCGCC
>NZ_RZPB01000311.1:0-6713 GCF_003998535.1 Mesorhizobium sp. M7A.F.Ca.AU.002.02.1.1
GCCTTTGCCGTCGCGTTCACGACAAGTCCGGCTCCATTTTCGCCGCCGACGATCGTCAGCGCTGCCGGACCGGGGTGGGCGCAGCCTTTGGCACAGCCGGAAATGTGAAGGGTGAAGTCGAGGATGTCGGCTGTTTCAGCGGCGATCGTCTCGGCGATGTCGCGTGTGGCGATGCGGCCGGAGGCGCAGGCCGGCATGCCCGGGCAAGCGGCAATGCGCGTGCGCGGGTCGGCGGGGGCGGTGACGAAGCCGAGGATGGCGGCGGTGTGTTGGAGCGATGGGTTGGCGGCGGTTGGTTGCCCGAGGAACAGCAAGGCACGACCGGGGGCGAGGCGGATTTCGGTTGTGCCGAGGGCGATGGCGGCTTGCGCGAGGGCGATGATCTTGTCGGCCGGCATGCTGCCGTAGGGCAGGGCGATGCCGAGGGCGGTGGCGTGGCCGGCTAAGGGGAAAAGGCCGATAGGTTTGCGCGAGGCGCCCCCCTCTGTCCTGCCGGACATCTCCCCCTCTAGGGGGGAGATTACGCCGTCACCGATGGTTTCGCCAATCTCCGGTGCTGTTAAGGAAAAGCCGGCGTCGAAGCTGCCAATCTCCCCGCCTGAGGGGGAGATGTCCGGCAGGACAGAGGGGGGCGCCTCGCGCAAACTCGTCGAGCACAGCCAACCCGCCAAAGACACTAATTGCCTCTCCGATAAATCCCTTGCGTGGGCCTCGCGGCCTTTCTCTGCAACCATCCTTAGAGCTGCAACGGCAATATCGCGCGCCGCACCTTGATCGGCAAACGCCAGCGGCCTCGCATTCCTCCCGTCACCCGCGACAGACACGCGCCACCGAACTCCCGCATCGGTGCGCGTTGCAGCAAGCCGCACGTCGGCCGTGACCGCATCCATGGCGAGTTGCCCGCAGCCGTCCACAACGACCGACACCTTCGGTCTTAGGCGCTGTACGAGCCCAGCTTCTTCGATCGCAGCCCTGATACGTTCAGCCAGCGGCCGGGGATCGGCAATCTCTTGCGGATCAATGCCTGCCAGCGGCCCGGTCTCGACCGGCACGCCGGTGCGAACCGCGATATCAAGCGCATCGACCTCCGCCGCCAGCAGCGCAGCACTTTGCGCCGTCAGGCCGCGTATCTGCAAACTGCCGCGCGCGGTGACTTCCATGATGCCATTGCCGTGCCGCAAAGCGGATTCGGCTAGTCCGATCAACGACTCTGGCGACATTCCCCCAGCAACCGGGTTGAGCCGCACCAGCAGGCCGTCGCCGGTTTGCATCGGTGCCGACAAAGCCGGACAGGCGCCGCGGCGCGAGAAGGCGCTCATGCCGCCACCCCAAGTGCTTCTGCCTCGGCAATCAGGGCCGTCAAATCGTCGTCGATGGAATTGCGCAGGGGATGCCAGAGGCCGCGCCGGCGCGCCGACAGGAAACGCTCGGCGATGATTTTTGCGGCGGCGGGGTTTTCGCGCAGGATGAAGGCGCGGACCATGGGATCGCCGACATAGGCGTCATGCACCGCCTCGATCAGCGTTCCCGGAATGGCGTGCGTGGTTTCGGCGAAGCCGACCAGCCGGTCGACGGTTTCGGCGAATTCGGAGGCACCGCGCGGGCCGTGCCGCATCTGGCCAGCGATGAAACGGGCATTGACGGCGCGGGCACGCACGACGCGCGCTACGGCCTCACTGATCGAGCGTGGCTTCGGCTTTTGCGGGTCCGTGGTGTCGAGCACGATGACGTCGGCATTCCTGCCGAGCGCCGCAAGTGCTGCGGAAAAGCCGCCGATGAAGGCCACATCGGCGGAGCCCTCGAGGATGTCGCGGCCGGGGTCGTCGCCGGTGTGGACGAGAAGATCGGCTTCGGCGATGCGGCCCTCGAAGGCGCCGGGCGCGGAGATGCCTTCGCCCCCGGCGCCGCCATAGGCGTGCGATGTAGCGTCGAGATAGGCGCGGCCGATTTCGTCGCGTGCCGCCCAGTCGCCGGAGGACATGAGATCCTCGACGCCGGCGCCGTATGTGCCCGGCGAGGTGCCGAAGATGCGCGGGCTGATCTTGCCGTCGGCGCGGGTTTTGGCCGCGAGCGGGTTTTCCGAATCGTCCTCGTCGCGCGCGGCAACCGCGTTGGCTGCGGCATCGATCAGCGCGATCTGGGTCGGGAACATGTCGCGGAACAGGCCTGATATGCGCCATGTGACATCGACGCGTGGCCTTCCGAGCGTGGCCGGCGGCAGCACTTCGATGCCGGTGATGCGGCCGGTGGCCAAATCCCATTGCGGCCGGCAGCCCATCAGCGCCAGGCCTTGAGCGATCTCCTCGCCGCCGGTGCGCAGCGATGCCGAGCCCCAGAGATCGATGACTAGCGAGCGTGGCCAGTCGCCATGCGACTGCATGTAGCCGCGCACGACTTCCTCCGCCGCTGCCCTGCCCAGATCATAGGCGGTCGGCGTCGGCATGGTGCGCGGGTCCGAGGTGAACAAATTGCGGCCGGTAGGCAAGACGTCCGAGCGGCCGCGCGCAGGCGCGCCGGCCGGCCCAGCCTTGACGTGGCGGCCATCGAGCGCGGCGATGAGCGCCGTCTTCTCGGCTTCAGCACTTTGCCGGCGCATGGCGTCCGGCTCATCCTCCGGAGCGCGGCCATAGATATGCAGCCCGTCCTTGATGGCGAAATCCTTGAGGTCGCAGAGCCAGGCATCGATGCGGCGCAAGGCCTCGTCGGGCGCGTCGGTTCTGGCAACGCCGGCTTCGGAGGCGAGACCGGTTTTTTGCGCGGTGTCGACGATCAGTTTCGCCAGTCGGTCACGGCGGCGACGGTCGAGCCCGTCGGCCTGCGCATATTCGTCGACCAGCCGCTCGAGCTTGTGCTGGTTTTCGTCCAGCCCGGCGCCGGTCAGCGGTGGCGGTAAATGGCCAAGGGTGACGGCGGCAATGCGCCGCTTGGCCTGCGCCGCTTCGCCCGGGTTGGAGACGATGAAGGGATAGATGACGGGCAGGGGACCGGTGACGATCTCCGGAAAGCAGTTTTCCGACAGAGCAACGGTTTTGCCCGGCAGCCATTCAAGCGTGCCATGGGCGCCGACATGGACCAGCGCGTGGACGCCGAGCGACTTGCGCAGCCAGAGGCCGAAGGCGATCAGCGCATGGCGCGGGGGCAGCGTCGGGTCGTGGTAGTCGGCGCGGCGGTCGACGGAGCGGCCGCGGTCGGGGGCGAGGGCGATGGTGACGTTGCCGAAGGTGGCGGCGCGGAAGGGGAAGCTTCCGCGCAAACCTGTTTCGTCTTCCGCTTTGCCCCAAGCGGCTTCGACCGCAGTAATTGCCGCAGTCGGCAACTCCGTCGAGAAGGCAATGTAGTTATCTAAGGCCAATCCAGTATCGCTGGCTTCCAGCAAATCCAGCAACCCACGCGGCGTCTGCGGAATCCCCTCAATCACATAGCCCTGCTCCTTCAGGTCATGCAGCATGGCGAGCACGCTGGACGGCACGTCGAGGCCGACGGCATAGCCGGTTCGACCAGGAGCGCTAGGGTAATCCGGGATTAGGATGGCCAGCTTGCGCCCGGCGCGGGGTGTCTCCTGCAACTTGATGAAGGCCGCGACGCGGTCAGCGACCTGCGCCACGCGATCCGGTTCCGGCCGGTTGGCGAAGGCGCGGTGGCCGAGTGCGGGATCGGTCTCGGTCTCGCCCTTGAAGGAAATGGCGCCGGCGAGGACGCGGCCGTCGAGTTCGGGCAGCACGACATGCATGGCGAGGTCGGCGGGTGCCAGGCCACGCTGGTTGTTTTGCCAGATGTCGCGGCGGGTGGTGGCGACGATGACCTGGAAGACAGGCACGCCGGCGCGGTCGAACAGCGTTTCGATGCCGGGTTCGGCGCCTGAGGCGAAAGCGGTCGCGGTGATGATGGCGGCGGGCTTCAGCGCCGTCAGTGCTGTTTCCACGAAGGCGAGGGAGGTTGGGTCCTTGAGGCTGGAGACGAAGATCGGGACTGGGTCGATGCCGCGCTGCCGCAGCGCTTCAACAAGCGCATCGATGGGCGCGACATCGGCGGCCAGCAGCATCGAGCGATAGAACAGGATGGGGATGATAGGAGCGTTGACGTTGTAAGCGCCAGCATTCGATAAGTCCGGCTTCTCCACAACTCCACATCCGGGCACGTAAAAACCAGCTTTCGGCACCACCACCGGGCCGATCACTTCCGCATCCTGTCCCGCCAAGCCCGCCAGCCTGCGCACCAGCGCGCTCATATTCGCCGGGCCGCCCTCGCGGAAATAGTCGAGCAGGCCGTCCAACTCCTCGCGCGGCAGCGTCGAGGCTTCGATCAGGCGCAGATCCTCGTCGCGGCATTCGCCGGGCAGCAGCGCCAGTTTTATGCCGCGTTCGCGGGCGGTCGAGGCAAGCTGGTCGCAGCCGTAGCGCCACCAGTCGTAGCCGCCGAGGATGCGCACGAGGATGATCTTGGCATGGCGGGCGACGCTGTCGACCCAGAGGTCGACGGACATGGGATGGCGCAAGTCGCGCAGTGCGGCCAGCCGCATCGAGGGCAGGCGGTCGGCATCGGTCCTCCACGCCGCCGCCAGTCCGGCGAGGTCGCTGTCGGTGAAGGACAGGGCCACGATATCCGCCGGCGTCTGCCGCAGATCGACCGGCTCGGCGAGGTCGTCGAGCGAGGCGGATGTCGTGGTTAGGATGTGCATCGCAATCCGTGTCCGAAATCAGCCGGCGAGTATACGCTCGATCGCCGGGCGGTTCAGCCCTTTCAGGCCGATGACGACGAGGCGCGAGCGGCGGTCATCCTCAGCGGTCCAGGCGCGGTCATAGTAATGATTGACGCGCGGCCCGACGGCCTGCAGCAAGAGCCGCATCGGCTTGCCGCCGACCTCGACGAAGCCTTTTACGCGCAGCACGTTCTCTTCTTCGGCGACGGTGGCGACGCGCTTTGCCAGCTCGTCCGGATTGGCGATCGAGGCAATGTCGACGATGAACGTGTCGAAGTCGTCATGCTCGTGGTCGAATGCGCCGTCATGATGGGACTTGCGGTTTTCGATGTCGTCCTCGACGGCCAGACCGAGCCCGAGCAGCACGGAGGGATCGACCTTGCCATGCGAGGTCGGCACGATCTTCACTGCGCGGGCGGAGTGTTCGCCAACGATGGCATTGGCGCGGGCGGTGCCGGCGGCGTCCATCAGGTCGCTCTTCGACAGGATGATCAGGTCGGCGCAGGCGATCTGGTCCTCGAACACTTCTTCCACCGGATCGTCGTGGTCGAGCGTCTCGTCCCCGGCGCGCTGCGCCTGGAGGGCCTCCATGTCGTTGGCGACGCGGCCTTCGGCCAATGCCGGTCCGTCGACCACGGCGATGACGCCATCGACGGTCACCCGGCTTTTCACGCTGGGCCACTGAAAGGCCTGGACCAGCGGCTTGGGCAGTGCCAGGCCCGAGGTTTCGATCAGGATATGGTCGACCCTCGGCGTCAGCGACAGGATTTGGTCGAGCGCCGGGACGAAGTCGTCGGCGACAGTGCAGCAGATACAGCCATTGGCCAGTTCGACGATGTTTTCCTCGGGGCAGGTGTCGATACCGCATCCCTTGAGGATCTCGCCATCGATGCCGATGTCGCCGAATTCGTTGACGATGATGGCGATGCGCTTGCCGCCGGCGTTTTCCAGGAGATGGCGGACCAGCGTCGTCTTGCCGGCGCCGAGGAAGCCAGTGACGACGGTGCAGGGAACGCGGGATACGGAAGTGGTCATGGTCAATCCTTCAGCATGTCGATGGGTGGAATGCGGGCCACGAGGCCGCGCTTGAGGCTATCGGGGCGGCCACGCCACGGGATCAGGCCATCTTTCGAGGTGGCGAAGAGCTTTGCGCCTGTCACGAGGTCGGCGCCGCTGGTCGCGGTCAGGTCGCCGAAGACATAGCTCCAGCAACCGTCGCGCAGGATCGCGGCGCTGAGGCGCCGCTTGCAATTGCCAAGGCATTCGACGCTGCGGATGCGGATATCGTCGCCAGCGGCGGCGCGGCGCGTGTCGTCCGTCAGCAACTCGCCGGCGCGGGGATGAGCGTCGGAGCCGGTCTCATTGCGGGAGGAGCCGCAGACGATGATGGTGACGCCGGCCAAGGCATCATCATGGCCGGACGAAATATCCGCTGTGCCAGCCGAAAAACTGCTGTCGTGGTCCAAAGATCGGGCTCCTTGCCCGGAAACCCGCCGGGCGATCGGATTCTACAGTCGCAGACGGCAGGTCTCCTGGCTCGCGAGTCATCGCCTTGGGTAGCCGCCTTCCCGGGAATTCCCAGTGGTTTTCGGCCTTGGCTCTTCGCTTACAGTTGCGGGGACAGCCGCGGATTTGGGATTTTGCCCCGCACCGCATTCCCTCTTAGCCCTTGCCGTTGCGGGCAAGGGACCATCTGGAACCGGATTTAGGCTTTTGCGGGCGGCGGTGTCAACGCGAGCTTACGACACGGCTATGTCGGCCAGCGCCGCGCCCAAATCGCCGGCAGGCGTCACTTCGATGCGTTCGAGCCCGAGCCAACCTTGCATCTGCTTCAATTCCTCGAACAGCTCCGCAGCGGTTTCAGGCGGCGCACCGGGCTCGGCATAGGCCGCATGGACCCGCAGTATGCTGGCCGGGCGATCGGCCTTGAGGTCGACGCGTGCCACGATCCTGTCGCCGAGCAGGAACGGCAGGACATAATAGCCATACTGCCGCTTGTCGGCAGGTGTGTAGA
>NZ_RZPB01000312.1:0-6710 GCF_003998535.1 Mesorhizobium sp. M7A.F.Ca.AU.002.02.1.1
CGCCAGCGCCGCCGATCAGAGCGCCAGTTCCGGCCCGCTGCTGGCCTTCGGTCTGCGCGCACCCGGCCAGTGCCGCGGTCATCAGCACGTCGGCTATGACTTTGTGAACGTTCATGTAAGGTCTCCCTTGAAGGCCTGATATCCCTATGGCTTGCCACCTGCGGCTGCAATGCGGCGGAACGGGGGCACGAGCCGTCACGATAAAAGACATGGTTTCTCGGGTGTTGATAGAAGCCTGCCTGCTATTTTCCGCGCTTCTCGTTTATGGCGACAAGTCCATTCGGTACAAAGTGTCGATCATTGTGTAACGAGATTGAAGCCTCATACCGCTAGGATCGTCCGGTTCAAGCGAACGTTCAATCTGCCTTCCAGGCGCGAAATGATGGAACAGGCGCACACGGTCCGTCGACCTGCTGAGAACGCACAGCGCGTGCGCGCAGCTCAATACCTGCGAATGTCCACCGACCACCAGAGCTATTCGATCGACAATCAGAAGGATGCAATCCGTGAATTCGCGGATGCGATGAACTACGACACCGTGGCCACATACGAGGACGCCGGTCGCTGCGCTTGAACCTCGAAGCAAAGGCTGTTGGCGGATGTCGAAACGAAGAACGCGGATTTCGAATCGTCATCGTCTACGATGTGAGCCGCTGGGGCGATTCCCGAACCCCGATGAGAGTGCGTCGTACGAGTATCGGTGTCGTGTTGCCGGCGTTGAATTGAATATTTTGGCGAACAGTTCGCAAACGATGGCAGCATCGGATCAGACCTGCTCAAGGCGATAAAGCGCACGATGGCGTGCCGAGCACAGCCGGGTGTTGTCGGTCAAGGTGTTTGCCGGCCAGTGCAGGCTCGTTCGAATGGTGACACCGGCAGGGAGGGTCGGCCGGCCTGGGCCTGAGGCGCCGGTTCATCGACCAGCTTGGGTGCACAAAGACCATGCTCGCTCTCAAAGAGTACAAGGGCCTCCAGACGGATCGGGGCATCCTCGTGCCTGGACCACCTGATGAAATTGCGGCGGTGCGCTGGATCTACCATGAATACGTGAAGGCTGGTCGGACCGAGCTTCAGATTGCGCGGTCGTTGAATGCCAAGGGAGTGGTCACCGGTCTCAACCGACCTTAGAATTTCCGCTGCCCAAATTGTAGGCGCTGCCGCGATCAGCCTAGCCGTTCATCGGGTGCAAGGCGGGACAGTAGGCCGCGAATAGAGAAACGCAGGCCATCCGACGCGAAAACAAGATCTGGAGCCTCTCCAAATAGGCTGGTCAATGCGGCGCGCATATAGCGTGTTCCATATCCTACTCGCGAGGGTTGAACTACCGACGGTCCTCCTGATTCGATCCATCTCAGCGTCAGCACTGGTTCCGAACTCGCCGTTATATTCCATTCCATTCGTATCCTGCCTTCGGGGCGGGACAAGCCGCCATATTTAATGGCGTTTGTTGCTAGTTCATGAAGCGAGAGGGCGAGAGTTGTACCGGCATCGCGCGAAAGCAGCACCTCGGGTCCGTCGATCGTGATGGCAGTTTGTTGCTTGGAAAGGTATGGCGCGAGGACCGATTTTGCGACATCCGTTAAGGCCACGGTCTCGCCACCGGCAGCAAAAACTGCAGAATGAACATCCGACAAGGCCCTCAATCGCCCTTTGAAGTCTTCTGCAAGCCCTTCTGCCGAGATCGCACCGCGCCTGGTCATATCGAAGATGGATATGACGGTCGCCAGGATGTTTTTCACTCGATGATTTAGTTCAAGGCGGAGTTCCGTCTCCCGCTCAAGATAGTCACGCACGTCGCGCTGGCGAATTCTGGTGAGGAGTGCCGACTGGATTCCGCTTATTAGTTCGAGCGCAGCCACTGGACGCTGATAGTATATCTGACGTGAACGTGGCCAGGCAGCGCTCAGCGCCGCTTGGATGCGTGACTGCTGTGCCCCACGGTCCAACAAAACAACGATTGGAATTTCCGACCAATTCGGCTGCGCCTGAAGGAAACTTTCAACTGTTGCGATAGCCTGAGGATTTAAGGCTTCATGGGTAACAACCAGCACTCCAGGGGACAGTGCAAGCAATCCCTCTAAGTCCTCGGGGCTCGCCGCTCGAGCCCGTAAACCACGTTCCTGCAGCAGGGAGGCGGTGTAACCAGCATCCTTGCGGTAAGGCGCCAAAATGAGCACCCAATCCAGTGTTCCCAGCCCGTTTCGCTCGACGTCGCTCACGTCTCGGGCAGAGGATTGTAAGCAACCACGGAAACGCCGGAACTCGCGATGAAAAGTTCCCGGACATCGAGATCGTGGGGACCGTGGCGTTTCTTGACGACCGTGATATTGCGCCTAAGGCGGCCTTCATGCTCGGACATGCGCAGCAGAAGCACGGTGTCGCCGAGAAAACTGACGTCCACGTCGATCCCAACATTCTGCCCGAGCAAACCATGCTGGGCGACAATGAGCATGGTTAGCACGTCAGCGCGAGCGAGATGTTTCAGGAGAGACTGGATGTCCAGCACCGCCTTTTCCCGGTGGGGAAGAGAATTCAGATAGCCGGTGAAGCTGTCAATCACGACTACCCGGGTATTGTTGCGACTGACGACTTGCTGCACAATCTGGCCGAACTCTCCGGGCGAGATTTCGTTCGGACTAAAATCGTAGATGACGAGTTGGCCGTCCTTGTAGAACTGCCGAAGATCCATCCCAAGGCCTTCGGACCGGCGAAAGAAAGTCTCCAGCCGCTCCTCAAACAGGAACAGGGCCACGCTCTCGCTCCGTTGAAGCGCGGCAGTGGCGTAAAGCGACGACATCGTCGACTTGCCTGTCCCCGACTGACCAATCACGAGCGTTATGGTTCCCGATTCCTGGCCGCCGCCGAACATCTCGTCGAGAGCGGCTACCCCTGATTTGATCAGTTGCGGCTTGGTCACTTCGGCAGGCGACCCGGGCACAATCCTCGGAAACACCACAACGCCTTCACCCTCGCGAATGGCCATATCGTGATAACCGTCTGCAAACGGCACGCCGCGCATTTTGCTGACTTCAACACGCCGGCGCACGCCGCCGTAATCCTCGAGAGATTTATCAAGCCGGATCACGCCGTGGGCAATGCCCTCGATTTCCTCGCCATTGTGATCGCCTCCGCTGGTCTGGGTGTCGAGCAACACCGCCACAATGCCCCGCTTGGCCAGGAAGGCCTTGAAACCAATCAGCTCGCGCCGGAACCTCGGTGTGTCGCCGGTAATCAGCCGGATCTCGAGCAGCGAGTCATAAACAAGCCTGTGTGGCTTGTGTTCTTCAATCGCGCGTTCAATCGCCTTGCGCGTCTCATCCAATCGAAGGTCCGCAGTCTGGAAAATCGTCTGATCGGCCGCTCCGCTCAAGGTCTCCGAAGCGGACAATTCCTCAACGCGGATGCCATCAAGCGTCCAGCCGTGTGAGGACGCAATCGCTTGCAGTTCGGCGGCGGTTTGCGAAAGGCTGACATAGATGCAGCGTTCACCGGCTGCCACACCAGCGCGCAGGAATTGCAACGCCGCGGTCGTCTTGCCTGCGCCTGGATCGCCTTGCACGATGTAGAAATTTGAAGCGGGCAATCCACCGCGAAGAATTTCGTCCAAGCCGGCAATGCCGGAACTTACAACGGGCTGCTTCTTTCGCTCGGTCATTCCGCCATCGTCTCCAAACAGGAATCGCAAGCCGCCAGTATCACAGGTTCGAAGTAGAACTGGGTGGAGCGATCGGCGGCCCGGCCCGGTATCTGAAATTCCAATTTCTGTAACGGCCGCGCCCCCGTCAGGCAAGTAGCTCGTTGCAGGCCACGGCAGTCACGGCCTGTGCCACAGCGCGCACGCCTTCCCATCGTCTGTGGAACCATCCAAGACGCCAGCAGTTTCACAGAGTTAACAAATGAACGGATGGGGTATGATTCAAGGGACCGTCGATAAAGCCGATGAGGATCGCTACCGCGTTCTCGTCGAAGCCGTTACTGATTATGCGATCTATATGTTGGACCGTTCGGGAACCGTGACGAGTTGGAACGCGGGGGCCGAGCGGTTCAAAGGCTATTCCGCGAGCGAGATCATCGGTCAGCATTTCTCGTGCTTCTACACGGAGGAGGATCGCGAAGCTGGTCTTCCATCGCGGACTCTGGAGACAGCAGCCCGCGATGGCAAATTTGAGACCGAGGGCTGGAGGGTTCGTCGCGACGGGACTCCTTTCTGGGCTCACGTTGTGGTTGATCCTATACTCGATCCAAGCGGCAGACTAACCGGCTTCGCCAAAGTCACCCGTGATCTTACCGAGCGCAAGAAAGCGGAGGAGGAAATCCGGAAAAATCAGGAGCAGTTCCAGCGTCTGGTTCAGGGCGTGACGGACTACGCGATCTACATGCTTGATCCTGAAGGCGTAATCACGAGCTGGAACTCGGGTGCAGAACGCATCAAAGGTTACTCGGCCGACGAAATAATCGGCAAGCACTTTTCGCAATTCTACACGCCCGAGGACCGTGAGCGGGGCAGTCCGCAAAGTGCCCTGGAGATCGCCGCCCGTGAAGGGCGAGTTGAGCGCGAAGGCTGGCGTATACGCAAAGACGGAACTACGTTCTGGTCCCACGTGGTCATCGACGCCATTCGGCACGAGGATGGCGAACTCCTGGGGTTCGCGAAGATCACACGCGACATTACGGAGCGGAAGAAGGCGCAGGAGTCCTTGGATCAGGCCCGTGAGGCCCTTTTCCATTCACAAAAAATGGATGCGGTCGGCAAGCTAACGGGCGGCGTCGCCCACGATTTCAACAATTTGCTGATGGCGATTCTGGGAAGTCTTGAGCTGCTCCGCAAACGGCTTCCCGACGATCCACAATTGCTGCGTCTTCTCGACAACGCGGTGCTCGGCGCGCGACGGGGAGCGTCCTTGACGCAGCGCATGCTGGCCTTTGCCCGGCGGCAGCAACTCGATCCAAAGCCTGTCGATTTGATAGGGCTCATACACGGAATGAAGGATCTCTTGGAACGATCGCTGGGCTCAAGGGCGATCATAGAGACGAAATTTCCGCTCTCGCTTGATCGTGTGATGGTTGATGAAAGTCAAATCGAACTCGCATTGCTCAATCTGTGCGTCAATGCCAGGGACGCGATGCCTGATGGTGGGACGATCGTCATCTCCACTCGGATGGAACAGGTCGGCGAAAGCAAACAGGCTGGCTTGGCCCCGGGGCATTATGTCTGCCTCTCGGTAGCAGACGCTGGCGAAGGAATGGACGAAGAAACACTAGCTCGGGCGACAGAACCGTTCTTCACCACAAAAGGCGTTGGCAAAGGCACGGGTCTCGGTCTGTCTATGGTCCATGGGATGACAGAACAAATGGGCGGGCGCCTGACGCTTAGGAGCCGCAAGGGAGCAGGAACGACGGCGGAACTGTGGCTGCCGGTGGCCACCGCGAGCTCGGAAGTCGCGCGCGGGCCGGATGTTCTTGCCGAGGAAGCCATTGAGACGGCGTCGCTGCGGATTCTGGCAGTGGATGACGATGCGCTGGTCCTTTTGAATACCGCGGCAATGCTCGAGGATCTCGGCCATACTGTCGCGGAGGCGCATTCTGCGGCGGCAGCCCTCAGGTTGCTGGAGGAGCAGCCGTTCGACCTCGTCATAACGGATCATGCTATGCCGAAGATGACGGGCCTGCAGCTATCGAATACGATCAAAGTCCAGTGGCCGAACGTACCCGTCATTATAGCAACGGGCTACGCCGAACTCCCGGGGACTCGCGACATCAAAATTCTCAGCAAGCCGTTTACTGAAGAAGAATTGGCGAACGCAATAGCAGCCGCTAATGTCGCGTAGGGTCGCCTTAGACACCACCCCCTTTGAGTTCCTTGATGCGTCAAGCTGGGATAAGATCCTCCAATTTTTCTCTGAGAGTACTTGCGAAGCGGCAACCTGCTCGGCGGTCAGAAGGGTCTATGGAAAGTGTACGTTCAAGCAGCCGATTCGTGCGAGAGGACGACTTCGTTCTTCGAAAGATCGCTTTGGTCGCCTGCCCTACCAGCCTATGCCGCACTTTAGCTCCCGGATCTAACTGTTTGCAAGGCTTGGGAACCCGCGAGGCGTTGTTCTCGCAGTCGCGCAGTCAAGCAGGAGTGCGGACAGGCCTACCCAGCAGCGAAACAGAAAAGCGCCGGCGCTGGGTCTTCACCGGGGCTAAGGGCATGTACGAGCTACCCTGCATGTCCGAGTTTCAGCCTGCGCTAATATTGTAAATGAATGACTGTGCGCACCGACTTCTCCGGGTCGTTGCGTTTGGCGTCACTGTGGTTCCCGAAGGGCCGATATACTCCACCAGCGCGAGGCATGACCGCTCAGATTCTGTTGGTCGGCGCCAACGTTCGCGCACCTCTGCGCCGGCCGCCACGGCACTTTGAGGTGAAGTGCCGCTCACGGAGCTAAAACCCAGCAATTGGCCGACAATCGCCGAATAGCCGATTGGTTGAAAACGTACAGCGAATCCGTTGGGGTTATGCTGGACAACAGGGTAAACAATTCCTTTCGCTGGAAGGGAGGCCGCGATGGTTCGAACGCATTTAGAAGTTGCACAAGGCGTAATCGCAACCGGCTATCTTGTTCGGCATAATTCCATGATCGGAACTGCCAAGTTTCGCCAAGACGTGGATCGTTCAAGGCGCGCAATCGAGACATCGCGCGAACTGCTCAAACGCCTTCGCCAAC
>NZ_RZPB01000313.1:0-6708 GCF_003998535.1 Mesorhizobium sp. M7A.F.Ca.AU.002.02.1.1
TCATCGGCGCGTCGCTCAAGGTCAGCGGTTCGGATGTTTCGCTGCGCCCCGGCCTGTCGGAGATCATCGGCGCCATCCAGCCCGAAGCCGGGCTGTTCGCGCTCGAAGATGGATCAGAAGCGCTGGCGACGCTGATCTGCGTGCATGACGGCGATCTCGCCGGCCTGTTCGAGGTCGCCACCGACAAGTCGGCACGCAACAGGGGCCACGGCCGCAACCTGATCCTGTCGGCACTGAAATGGGCACGGCTGCGGGGCGCACGGGAAGCCTGGCTGCAGGTCGAGGCCAACAATGTGCCGGCACTGGCGCTCTACCATTCGCTCGGCTT
This sequence comes from Mesorhizobium sp. M7A.F.Ca.AU.002.02.1.1, assembly GCF_003998535.1. Taxonomy (NCBI): domain Bacteria; kingdom Pseudomonadati; phylum Pseudomonadota; class Alphaproteobacteria; order Hyphomicrobiales; family Phyllobacteriaceae; genus Mesorhizobium; species Mesorhizobium sp. M7A.F.Ca.AU.002.02.1.1. Next base: position 329 of record NZ_RZPB01000313.1, read on the forward strand.
CGAGGAAGTCTATCGCTACCACTACCGGCGGCCGCCGGGTCATGAATGATGTCGTGACCGCCGGCAAGCGCCTGCTGCTGGTCGCCGCCTGCGCGCTGGTCGATGCCGACGGCCGGGTGCTTCTGGCGCAGCGGCCTCAGGGCAAGCAACTTGCCGGGCTGTGGGAGTTTCCCGGCGGCAAGGTCGAGCCGGGCGAGACGCCCGAACAATGCATCATTCGCGAACTGCATGAGGAAATCGGCATCGAAACCGACATCCCGTGCCTGGCGCCGCTCACTTTCGCCAGCCATTCCTACGACGATTTCCACCTGCTGATGCCGCTGTTCATCTGCCGCCGCTTTCGCGGTATCGCGCAGCCCAGGGAAGGGCAGGCGCTGAAATGGGTAAGGCCGAAGCAGATGCGCGATTATCCGATGCCGCCGGCCGATGAGCCGCTGATCCCGTTCCTCATCGATCTTCTCTGAGGCTCCCGTCCGGCCGGTTCCTGGCCGAGGCGTTGTATCAGCCAGCATTAATGGAAGATTTATCTCGTCGTGAAAAGTTGAAGCATGGCCGTTCGCGGCCGAGCGGTCGATTTGCCGGGGAGCGATAGCATGAGCCTAGACAGGGATTGGGACTCGATCCGGCCCGAGCGGGGGTTTCGCGCCGCCGATGCGGGCATGGGCATATTGCGCATAACGCTTCTGTTCGGTTCGGCCGCGGTGGCGCTGGCGCTGATCGCAACCCCTTTCCTCGACAGCCAGACACGCTCGCTGTCGGCCCGTGACGGTTTCGGCGGGCTCGACATGGCGGCCACAGGCTCGATCGGCCATCGCGAAACCTACACGCTGCGCCGCAGCGTGCTGCAGCCGCAGCCGAGCTCGGTCTGCATCATCAGGTCCAATGGCCGGAGCAGCGGCGACTGCTGACATGGTTAAGAGATTTCGCAAAGGCGGCGGTTTCACCGCCTGTTAAGCCTTTGCCGTTAACCTTTCTTAACAGGTCGGCTGTAAGGTCCCGGACAGAGGGGTTGAGGCCATGAAAGCAGTGCTGCTGGGTTTTCTGAACGACGAGACCGGCGCCACGGCCGTCGAATATGGCGTGATCATCGCCGTGCTGTCGCTGGCCATCGTCGGCGGTATCGGTGAGGTCCGCGACGGGATCATCTGGCTGTTCAGCGACAACAACAGCAAGCTTGCGAACGCTTTCGCACCCACTCCCTGATCCGGCTTTCCCGCGCCTGGGGCAGGATCATTGCCCGTCGGGCGCCTCCAGGATTGTTTTCAGCGAGACCTTGGCCGACCCTGGCTTCAGCGGTTTTTGCTGCGAAGCGTCGGGCGCCCAGCCGGACATCCAGACAATCGAGAAACTTGCCCTGACGCGGCCGTCGGGGTCGGAAAACCGCTCGGCGTAGATTTCCGCCGCGCGGGCAAACAGCTTGCGCGAGCCCGGGCGCCGGCTGCGATCGGTGAGTGCATTGGTCTCGCCCATGGCCCGCAGATCCGCGATCAGGTTGAACAGGCTGGCATAGCGCACCGTCACCGTCTCGACGTCGGCGACCGGCAGAGCGAGACCGGCGCGCTGCAGCAGCGCACCGGCATCGCGCACGTCGGTGAACGGCGCGACACGCGGGCTGGCGCCGCCGTAAAGCTCGGTCTCGGCCGCAAGCAGGCTTTCGCGCAACTCGAAAAGCGTACCGGCGCCGGCAAAGGCGCCGAGGAAAAGCCCATCCGGCCGCAACGCACGGCGGATCTGGATCAGCATGCCTGGGATGTCGTTCATGGCCTGCAGCGACAAGAGCGACACCGCCAGATCGAGGCTTTCCGACTCGAACGGCACGGTTTCGAGCGGTGCGATCAGGCCGGCATCGCCACCGCTCAGGAAAGCCGTATCCGTCTCGACGCGGACAATGTCGGCGACCTTGCCGCTTTCGGCGAGCGTTTCGGCCGCCGCCGGCGTCTGGCAAAACAGCACGGCCGCCTTGCCGAACCGGCGCTCGACGGCGCCCAGCCGTTCGGCAAGGTCCTCGGCCGTGCGGCGCATGAGGAAGTCCGCGCCGTCGACCGGACGGGCAAGCGCGCGCCGCTTGTGCGTCAGCCACAGAGAGGTATCCATTATTGGCTGCAACGGGCAGATCCTTTGTTTGTCCACGCTCCGAGATCGTTGATATAGTGGCGCGCAGGAGCAACCACGTGGCCGATCCGATGCCCAAGATCAAGTCTATCGGGATCACGAACCTGGCCCGGTCGGTTGTCGGCTGGCCGGCGCGGATGCTGTTTCCGCCGGTCTGCGCCGGTTGCCGCCGGCATGTCTCGCAACCGGGCGTGCTGTGCGGCGCCTGCTGGCCGAAGCTCAGGCTGCTGGAGCGGCCATGGTGCCCTGTCATGGGTACGCCGTTCACCCACCATATGGGCGAAGGCTTTCTGTCGGCCGAGGCGATTGCCGATCCGCCGCCTTTCGAGCGGGCGCGGGCGGCGGTCGCCTATTCCGGCGTTGCGCGCCAGATGGTGCAAGGGTTGAAATACCAGGATCGCACGGATCTGGCACCTTGGATGGCGCGCTGGATGATGCGTGCGGGTGCCGATCTCATCGCCGAGGCGGATGTGGTGGTGCCGGTGCCGCTGCACTGGCGGCGGTTTTTCAGGCGGCGCTTCAACCAGTCGGCGGAACTGGCAAGGGCGGTCTCGGCACTTAGCGGATTGCCCTTCGCCCCGTCGGCGGTGCGGCGCGTGAAACTCACCCGCCAGCAGGTCGGGCTGGAGCGCGGCGAACGCGAGGAGAATGTGCGGGCCGCGTTCCGGGTGCCTGCCGAGGCGGAAATCGAGATCGCCGGCCGCAGGGTGCTTTTGATCGACGATGTCTACACCACCGGCGCCACGGTGCGTTCCGACACCAAGGCGCTGAAAAGGGGAGGTGCGGCCGCCGTCGACGTGCTGACCTTTGCGCGTGTGTTGCCGGGGGACTTTCGGGCGGACGAGTCCGCGACTATATAAGTCGGCAACGAACAGCGGAAATTCGTCATGACCGATGTCACGATCTACACCCGCATGATGTGCGGCTATTGCACGGCAGCCAAGCGGCTGCTCGAGCGCAAGGGCGTCGCCTTTACCGAGCACGATGCCTCCTTCTCGCCGGAATTGCGCCAGGAGATGATCTCCCGGGCGCATGGCCGCACGACCTTTCCGCAGATTTTCATCGGCGATACGCATGTCGGCGGCTGTGACGACCTCCACGAGCTGGAGGCCGAAGGCCGGCTGGACAAATTGCTCGCCAACGGCGCGACGAATTGAGGGAATGACGATGGGTGTTTTCAAGGCCGCTGCGATCCAGATGCGTTCGGGCGAGAGCCCCGAGCGCAACGCCGTCGATCTCGAACGGCTGGTGCGTGAAGCAGCCAGCCTAGGTGCCACCTACATCCAGACGCCGGAAATGACCGGGGCGCTGATCCGCGACAAGGAAGCTCGCGCCGCATCGTTCACGTCGGAGGACAAGGACATCGTCGTCGCGACCGCGCGCAGGCTGGCCAAGGAGCTCGGCATCTTCCTGCATATCGGCTCGACCGCCATTCTGCGCGCCGACGGCAAGCTCGCCAACCGGGCGCTGCTGTTCGGGCCGGATGGTGCTGCGCTCGCCGCCTACGACAAGATCCACATGTTCGACGTCGATCTCGACAATGGCGAGAGCTGGCGTGAGTCCGCCGCCTATGAACCGGGAACCGAGGCCGTCGTCACCGACATCGAGGGTGCAAAGCTCGGCTTCGCCGTTTGCTACGATCTGCGCTTTCCGCAACTCTTCCGCGCCGAGGCGTTGGCCGGCGCAGACCTGCTTTCCGTACCGGCTGCCTTCACCCGCCAGACCGGCGAGGCGCACTGGCACGTGCTGCTCAGGGCCCGCGCCATCGAGAACGGCGCCTATGTCGTCGCCGCCGCGCAAGGCGGCTTGCATGAAGACGGCCGCGAGACTTACGGCCATTCGCTGATCGTCGATCCGTGGGGCCGGATCATTGCGGAAGCCGCGCATGACGAACCGGCGGTGATCGTCGCCGAGATCGACCCGGCGCAGTCGCTTGCCGCGCGCAAGAAGATCCCCAATCTCAGGAATGCGCGGGATTTCGCCGTCAATGCCGGCTCGGGCGAGGCGCCGCGGCTCAGGGGTGCAGCCTCTTGATCCGTTTTGCCCTGATCTGCGAGCACGAGCACGAATTCGAAGGCTGGTTCCGCAGCAACGACGATTTCGACACCCAGAAGAAGCGCGGCTTCGTCGATTGCCCGAGCTGCGGTTCGCACAAGGTGCAGAAAGCACTGATGGCGCCGGCCGTCTCCACGGCGCGCAAGCAGGAAACCATAGCGCTGGCCATGGGCGAGGCGCAGAAGCAGGCTTTGGCGCAGCTCAAGGCGATGGCCGAGAAGGTGCGCGAGAATGCCGATTATGTCGGCGACAAGTTCGCCGAGGAAGCGCGAAAGATCCATTTCGGCGAGAGCGACCCGCGTGGCATCTATGGCGAGGCGACGCTGGACGAAGCCAAGAGCCTGGTCGAGGACGGCGTCGAGTTCATGCCGATCCCGGTGTTTCCGGACGACCGCAACTGAGTTCCGAGGGAGCTTTGCGCGACCCAGAAGCGATTGAGCCGCGACGCAGCATAAGAGCCGTCGTTGGCCGATTGGCCCGCTGGGGCGCCGTCAAGCTTAGCGGTACCCGAACGATCGACGGGTTGCTCATCATCAGCGACAAGGGCACCGACAAGATCGTCGAGGCGCTTCAGCTTATTCGTGATTTTGATCCAGTGCGCTACAGACGGCTGCTTGGTGACGTAAGACAGGTATTTGTCACAACCCTTCCTGCTTCCGTCGCGCAATGGGCAAACTCTTCCAAGGCATGCGAATTGGACGAGCGCCATATCATCAGCGAAAGGACGACGCCGGAATTGGTCGCTTCGATTATCGTCCATGAAGCCACCCACGCGCGGCTTATGCGATGTGGTATCGGCTACGAAGAGGCGCTGCGGGATCGCGTGGAGCAGGTCTGTCTGCGTCGAGAAATAGCCTTTGCGGCCAGATTGCCGACCGGAAAGGGCCGGAGCCAGCAAGCCGAAGCGACACTCGAGGCCATGCCGGACTTTTCCGACAAGGCGATGAGTGAGCGCTATCTCAGCGGTTTGCGGGATGCTCTGCTCTACCTCAACATGCCGACCCGGCTTGTCGACCTCACCGTATCATACCGCCGCTGGAAACACCGGCGCCGGTTCTCGCCGCAGCCTACGAACTGACCCGGCTTAGCTCACGCTCCCGATCAATTTCTCAAGCAGCCGAGAGAGCGTCTCCCGTTCGGCCGGTGTCAGGCCGGAAAGAATCTCATGCTCGTTGGCAACATGGGCGGCAATAGCCTCATCGATCAACGCGAGACCCTTTTCGGTCAGCCGCACGACAATGCCGCGCCGATCGTTGGGGTGCGGCCCGCGCAGGATCAATCCGGACGTTTCGAGCCGGTCGAGCCGGTTGGTCATGGCGCCTGACGTCACCATCGTCGCTTCATAGAGGGCGGTCGGCGTCAGGGCGTAGGGTGATCCAGAGCGGCGCAGCGTTGCCAGCACGTCGAATTCCCCGGACTGCAATCCATAACGGGCAAACAACGGCGCCAGGCGCTCGCGGGCGATCAGCGAGGCGGCCTCGTTCAGCCGCCCGAGCACACCCATCGGCGAGACGTCCAGATCGGGTCGTTCCCGCTTCCATTGCTCGATCGCCCGTGCTGCCCTGTCCAACTGTCTCACCATCATTTATCTTGACGTTAAGAATCTTTCCGTTATCTTACTGCAAGATGCAATGCCGGCCAAGAGCCGCGCTACAGGATTCGGTCAATGAAGCTTCTCTGGGATTCGGCGCTCGGCCTGCTGGTCGTCACCGGCGGCCTGCTCGGCCTGACGCTGCCGTTCGGCAAGCTCGCCACGGCTGCCGGCGTGCCGGCCATGGTCTGGGCCTTCGTCATCTCGCTCGGCGCCGGCGGGGTCTTGCTGTGCATGCTCTTGGCTCGCGGCAAGCGGGTCCGGCTCACCGCGCACAAATTGCGCTATTTCTTCGTCACCGCCGCGGTGTCCTATGCTGTCCCCAATCTCCTGATGTTCTCGGCCATCCCGCATCTGGGCGCCGGCTACACCGGCATCATGTTCACGCTGTCGCCGGTCATCACGCTGGTGTTCTCGATCCTGCTGCGTGTCCGGCGCCCCAACATGCTGGGCATTGCCGGCATCGCCGTCGGCTTCGTCGGCGCCGTCATGGTCGCGGTGACGCGCGGCGAGGCCGGCCAGCCGGCCGATTTGTTCTGGGTGGCGATGGGGTTGCTCATCCCGGTCAGCCTTGCCGCCGGCAACATCTATCGCACGGTCGACTGGCCGGACGGTACCGGCC
>NZ_RZPB01000314.1:0-6697 GCF_003998535.1 Mesorhizobium sp. M7A.F.Ca.AU.002.02.1.1
GGAATGGCCAACCGCCGCCGCGAACGGGCCGAACCATTCGCCGGCAACCCGCACCGCATCCACCGCATTGACCATGTTCAGGCGCCGGCCCTGCGACTGGCCGTGGCCAGGCAGGTCGAGCGAAACGACCCTGTAGCCGGCGGCGCGATAGCCTTCGATCAAGGCGCGCATATATTCGGTGCGCGAGCGCCAGCCATGGACGACGAGCACCGTGCCGACGGCCGCCCTGCCCGGCTCGGGCCGGAACTCGTGCACCATGACGCAGCCGGTCGCGGTCTTCAGCCGGTGATGACGCGCCTCGGTCATGAACCCCGTCGCACGCTCGACAGCGCGGCGCTCGCCATCGCTGAGCGCCTTGACATTCGGGGTGCGGCAGAACAATTCGAACGCCGCGCGTCCGCTGAGCCGCGGCGCGACACGCTCTGCCGCACCGAACACGCCCCGGATGACCTTCAGCCCGAATGATGCCATAGTGAGAATCCATCCATACGTTCAAGCATGAACATAATAGTTCAAAGATGAACAATAAACAAGAGCTGCCTTGGGACAACCCGCGTTTCCGCAACTGGGTCGCGGTGGCGCGCGCCTGCCATGTGCTTGAGCGCACGCTGGCGGTGAAACTTGCGCCGCTCGATTTGAAGCCGGCGCAGCTCGACGTGCTGATGAACCTCTATCGCCACCCCGGAATGTCGCAGCACGATCTTGCCCGCAAGCTGCTCGTCGGCCGCTCCAACATCACCATGCTGTTGCCGCAGCTGGAAGCGCGTGGCCTGCTGCGTCGCGAAGGCGACGAGAAGGACAAGCGCATCCTGCGGCTCGCGCTCACCGAGGCCGGCGAGGCGCTGCTGATGCAGGCGCTGAAAGTGCATATGGCGCTGATCGAGAAGGCGATGAGCCAGTCGACGCCGGAGCAATGCGACATGATCGGCGAGCAGATGCGCAAGATCTATGATGTGCTGAATGAGGCTTGAGCGCCCTTCAGCCCAACCTTACCACATCGTCTTCTTCGCCCGTTCCGGCCATTCCTTGTCGTAGGTTTCGCCGTCGATGTTCTTGCGGCTGGTGATTTCCAGGATCTGTCCGGGCGTCGGCAGCGACTTCGGCTCGACATGCCTTGCCGGGTTCCAGAGCTCGGAGCGGACGATGGCCCGGGCGCATTGGAAATAGACCGCATCGATGTCGACGACGGTCACCGATCGCGCCGCCTTGCCGTCCACCGTGAATGACGCGCACAGCGCTGTATCCGTTGTGATGTGGGCGCGGCCATTGACGCGCAGCGTCGTGCCGGAGCCCGGCACCAGGAACAGCAGGCCGACGCGTGGGTCGCGAATGATGTTTTTCAGCGAATCGGCGCGGTTGTTGCCGCGTCGGTCCGGCATCATCAGCGTTTTCGGATCATGGATGCGCACGAAGCCGGCGAGATCGCCGCGCGGCGAGCAATCAAGCCCCTCCGGCCCGCTGGTCGCCAGCGCGACAAAGGGCGAGGCTTCGATGAAGGCGGCATATTCGGGAATGATGTGGTCGAGTTCCTTGACCAGCGAGGCCTCGCCTGGAACGCCATAGAGTGCCTCGAGCTGCTCGACCGTGGTGATGACGGACATGTTTTCGCCTCCAAACCTTTGCCGGCGCTACCCCAGATCGATGACATCTTCACGACAGCGATGCCCTAGCGGTCCCGGCTAAGGCCCTTTTCCGCAAGCTCCGCGAGATAGGCTTCCCAGCGCGCATCCTTCTCGTGGCCGAGCGTATGCAGGTAATTCCAGGTGAAGATGCCGGTGTCGTGGAAATCGTCGAAGGTGATGCGCACGGCGTAGTTGCCGACCGGCTCGATCTTCAGGATCGCCACATTGCGCTTGCCGGGGACCGTCACCCGCTGATCCGGCGAATGGCCCTGCACTTCGGCCGATGGCGAGGCGACGCGCAGCAGTTCCGCCGGCAGTTCGAACGGATGGTGGTCGGGAAAGGTGACGGACAGAAGTTTGCGGTCCTTGGAAACCCTGAGTTCTTTCGGTGCGGTCATGCTGTTCGATCCCGTGTCATCCGCCCTTCCCTACGCCGCTTCGCCAAACGGGAAAAGGTCTGATGAGACCGACCGACATGCGATGTCGGCTGAGAGATGTTACCAAAGATCGAGAGGCGCTATCTTGAACAGCAGGCCGGATCGTATCACATAGCGGTATATAACGAAGCCGTTCACGGCCACGGGAAGCGCTTGAAGCATGGACATGATTGATCCTTTCGGCCGCACGATCAGCTATCTCCGCGTGTCGGTTACCGACCGCTGCGATTTCCGCTGCACCTATTGCATGGCCGAGGACATGGCCTTCCTGCCTAAGAAGGACCTGCTGTCGCTGGAAGAGCTCGACCGGCTGTGCACGGTTTTCATCGAAAAGGGCGTCAGGCGATTGCGGCTGACCGGCGGTGAGCCGCTGGTGCGCAAGAACATCATGCATCTGGTGCGCCAGCTGTCGCGGCATCTCGAAAGCGGCGCGCTGGAAGAACTGACGCTGACCACCAACGGCTCGCAGCTGTCGCGCTTTGCCGCCGAACTCGCCGATTGCGGCGTCAGGCGCATCAACGTCTCGCTCGATACGCTCGATGCCGACAAATTCCACAAGATCACCCGCTGGGGCCATCTCGACAAGGTCATGCAAGGCATCGATGCCGCGCAGGCGGCCGGGCTCAAGGTCAAGCTCAACGCAGTGGCGTTGAAGGATTTCAACGACGCCGAGCTGCCCGAGATGATGCGCTGGGCGCATGGCCGCGGCATGGACCTGACGGTCATCGAAACCATGCCAATGGGCGAGATCGATGCCGACCGCACCGACCAGTATTTGCCGCTGTCGCTGCTGCGCGCGTCGCTCGAACGCCAGTTCACGCTGACCGACATTCCCTTCAAGACCGGCGGCCCGGCGCGCTACGTCCAGGTCGCCGAGACCGGCGGACGGCTCGGCTTCATCACGCCGATGACGCATAATTTCTGTGAGAGCTGCAACCGCGTCCGGCTGACCTGCACCGGCACCCTCTATATGTGTCTCGGCCAGGAAGATGCCGCCGATCTGCGCGCGCCCTTGCGCGCCTCGGAAGGCAACGAGCTGGTCGCCGAAGCTATAGACGAAGCCATCGGCCGCAAGCCCAAGGGCCATGACTTCATCATCGACCGCCGCACCAGCCGCCCATCGGTGTCACGCCACATGAGCGTCACTGGCGGCTGATCTTTCCGTGAAATTCATGCAATATCGCTTCGGGATCATGACTTCGAGGCGAGCATGCGGCTGCACTCTTCATTCCTGGTCATTGCGACAATGGCAGCAACCAGTGCGGTCGCCGCGCCATTCACCTATGTGAACGATCGCTTCGGCACTGTCTGCACCTTTCCCGACGACGTCTTCACCGATCGCCAGCCGGAGCCCGACAATGGCGACGGACAGCAATGGCTGAGCGCCGATGGCGCCAGCCTGATCTGCTCGGGCATCCTCAACGTCGACGACGACACGCCGAAAGGCTTTGTCGCGGCGGAGAAGGCGAGCAAGAAGCCGGGCTACAAGGTCACCTACAGCAAGGCCGGAAAGGACTGGGCCGTGCTGTCGGGCCTGAGGGATGGAAAGATATTCTACGAGCGACGTCTGTTTGGGAAAGACGGTATCATCCGTACGGTCTGGGTCGACTACCCGCCGGCGCTGAAGTCGAAATACGATCCGCTGGTCGGCGCCATCGCCGGCAGTCTCAAGGGGCCATGACGGTTTCGGACCACACCCCAGAAAAAGTCTTGTTCGCGAACCGCAGCCGGATTTACGGCCAGTCTGTTCCAGCCTAGCCTTCCCCTGGAAGCTGCTCTTCGCTCGCAGGGGGATACACCATGCGCAAACTCGTTCTTTCTCTGGCACTGCTTGGCCTCGCGGCCGTGCCCGCGGCGGCGCAGTCGATCGGCGGCACCTATACGGTCGCCGGCACCAACTTCGACGGCTCGGCCTATGGCGGCGAAGCCACCATCACGCTGACCAGCGGGACGACCTGCGCGATCCATTGGGAAACTGGTGGCTCATCTTCCGACGGCATCTGCATGCGCAACGATGATGCCTTCTCCGCCGGCTATGTCATGGACAAGGACATTGGCCTCGTCGTCTACAAGGTGGCGGCGGACGGTTCGCTGCACGGTCTTTGGACGATCGCCGGCAAGGAAGGCAATGGCACCGAGGTGCTTACGCCGAAGAAGTAAGTTCGCCATCGCAGGCGATATTCCGGGCCACAAACAAGGCTGTGGCCCAGTCCTTTGCTGTTGCTGTTTCATGCCCGACTGTTACAGGCTTGCTGCCTAAAGCGCGTCGCGTTTGAACGGATTCAGGCCACGCGCTTCAGGTCTTTGTTTCTTATGCATGTCGTTTCCCCAAAACCGAGGTCACTTTTGGGCGATATGTATTAGCAGAACCGGTAGCCGTCTTGCCCCTGTCTCCAAATCTTCACGGCGCGTTGTTCATGATGGTGGCGATGGCCGGCTTCACCCTCAACGACGCCATAACCAAATACTCGTCGCAATCGATGAACATGGCGCAGGTCATGTTGATCCGTGGGGCTTTCGCTTCGCTTTTCGTCGGCCTGCTGGCCTGGCAGCGCGGCGCTCTCGCCCGCCCGGGCTCGATGCTGCAGCCTCTGGTCGCCTTGCGCGTGATCAGCGAGGCCGGCGCAACGGTGAGTTTCCTCGTCGCCCTCGCCCATCTGCCGATCGCCAATGTTTCGGCGGTGCTGCAGGCGCTGCCGCTGGCGGTGACGATGGGAGCGGCACTTGTCTTTGGCGAGACTGTCGGTTGGCGGCGTTGGCTGGCCATCGCCATCGGATTTGCCGGCGTGCTGATCATCGTGCGGCCGGGCTTCGAAGGGTTCAGCGTCTACTCGCTGTCGGCGCTGGCCAGCGTCGCCTGCTGCGCGGTGCGCGATCTCGCCACCAAGCGGATCCCCAAGGCCATTCCGACATTGCTGGTGTCGACCGCGACCGCGCTTGCCATGACAATCGTCGGCGCGGCGCTGTTGCCGGCAATGGGCGGCTGGACGCCGATGACGGGCAACAGCACGGCCCTGCTGGCCCTGGCTGCTGTGCTGGTGATTATCGGCTACCAGTTCATCATTATGGCGATGCGGGCGGGCGACATCTCCTTCATCGCGCCGTTCCGCTACACGGCCCTGATCTGGTCGATCCTGCTTGGCCTGTTCATCTTCGCGGACATTCCCGATCTGCCGATGATCGTCGGCGCCACCATCATCATCGGCTCCGGCCTCTATGCGCTCTACCGCGAGCGGGTCGTCGGCCGGCGCAAGATCGTCGCCGAAAGCACGGGGCCAAGCATGGTTCCGGACGGAATCTAGCCAGATCATTGAAGGTTCTTGTGATTTCCGACGGCTGGCGTACAGGCTTCGTGGCATGAAGCGAGACATTGCGGGGATTGTTCTGGCCGGTGGCCAGTCGAGGCGGATGGGCGGCGGCGACAAGAGCCTGTTGCCGCTTGGCGATGGCTGCCTGCTTGACCAGGTCGTGTCGCGCTTCGCCCCGCAAATAGAATCGATGGCGCTCAGCGCCAATGGCGACCCTGCACGATTCCTGCGCTTTGGACTGCCGGTGCTTGCCGACAGCGTGCCCGGCTTTGCCGGTCCGCTCGCCGGAATCCTGACCGGCCTCGAATGGGCCGCGGCCAACAGGCCTTGCAAGGCGATCGTCAGCGCTGCCGGTGACACGCCTTTCCTGCCGTTGGACCTTGTCGAGCGTCTGGCAGGGGCCGCCGATCAAAGCCCCGGTTCTATTGCCGTTGCCCGCTCGGCCGGCAAGCGGCATCCGACCTTCGCGCTGTGGCCGATCGGCTGCCGCGATGCCTTGCGGCACTTTCTGGTCGATCAGGATATCAGGCGGGTTTCGGCTTTCATCGACCGGCAGGGTTTTGTCGAGGTGGAGTTCCCGGTTCCGCCATCGGCGGGGATCGACCCTTTCTTCAACATCAACGAACCGGACGATCTTGTGTCTGCCGAGCGTCTGTTGCAGAGCATCAAGCCATGAACAGACGCGTCTTCGGCATCACCGGCTGGAAGAATTCCGGCAAGACGACTTTGACCGAGAGGTTGGTCAGCGAATTGGTCCGGCGCGGCTGGAAGGTGTCGACGGTGAAACATGCCCACCATGACTTCGACATCGACAAACCTGGCGCGGACAGCTTTCGCCACCGGCAGGCCGGCGCCACCGAAGTCGCGATCGTCTCCGGCGTTCGCTGGGCACTGATGCACGAGCTGCGCGGCGAGGATGAGCCGACATTGGAGACTGTCCTGTCGCGGCTTGCCCCTTGCGACCTCGTGCTGGTCGAGGGCTACAAGCGCGAAGCCCACAGCAAGATCGAAACCCGCCGGCTGGATGCGAAGGACCGCACGCCGCTTTCGGCGGAGGATCCCAACATCGTCGCTGTCGCCGCCGATTTTGCCATTGAAGGCGAGCTGCTGCCGGTATTCGATCTCGACGATGCAAAATCGATAGCCGACTTCATCGAGCGCACCACCGGGCTCGTTGCTTGAGCGCTGACGCAACGGCAGAATAGCCTTGCCCATTTTTATGGTTTTGCAGTTGCTTTTTTCTTGGAAAGAGTGGGAGTATCGCGCCAGCGGGCGGTCAAAAGCACCGCCCCACAGAGCCGTTCGGAACGACGGCCGGGACCATAAAGAG
>NZ_RZPB01000315.1:0-6695 GCF_003998535.1 Mesorhizobium sp. M7A.F.Ca.AU.002.02.1.1
GTAGAGATCCTTGTCCATCGGCTGGCCGGGATGGATCTTGTTCTTTATGCCGTCGAGGCCGGCCATCAGCAGCGCTGAGAAGGCGAGGTAGGGGTTCGCGCCCGGATCGGGGAAGCGGACCTCGACGCGCTTGGCCTTCGGCGACGAGCCGAACGGGATACGGCAGGAAGCCGAGCGGTTGCGCGCCGAATAGGCGAGCAGAACCGGCGCTTCGTAACCCGGCACCAGGCGCTTGTAGGAATTGGTCAGCGGGTTGGTGAAGGCGTTGATCGCCTTGGCATGCTTGATGACGCCGCCGATGAAGAACAGGCAGCTTTCCGACAGACCGGCGTATTCATTGCCGGCGAAGGTCGGCTTGCCGTTCTTCCAGATCGACATGTGGACGTGCATGCCCGAGCCGTTGTCGCCGAAGATCGGCTTCGGCATGAAGGTTGCCGTCTTGCCGTAGGCGTTGGCGACCTGGTGGACGACATACTTGTAGATCAGCATCTTGTCGGCGTTGCGCACCAGCGCGTCGAACTTGATGCCGAGTTCGTGCTGAGCCGCCGCCACCTCATGGTGATGCTTTTCGACGCGCACGCCCATCTCGGCGAGCACGGTCAGCATTTCCGAGCGCATGTCCTGCGCGCTGTCGATCGGCGGCACCGGGAAGTAGCCGCCCTTGATGCGCGGACGGTGGCCGAGATTGCCGGTCTCATAATCGGTGTCGTCGTTCGACGGCAATTCCGTGGAGTCGAGCTTGAATCCGGTGTTGTAGGGATCCGCCTTGTACTTCACATCGTCGAACACGAAGAATTCGGCTTCCGGGCCGACAAAGATGGTGTCGCCGATGCCTTCGGCCTTCATGTAGGCCTCGGCCTTCTTGGCCGTACCGCGCGGATCGCGGTTGTAGGATTCACCCGAAACCGGATCGAGGATGTCGCACAGGATGACCATGGTCGACTGCGCGAAAAACGGGTCCATGTGGACCGTTTCCGGATCGGGCATCAGCACCATGTCGGACTCGTTGATGGCCTTCCAGCCGGCAATCGACGAGCCGTCGAACATCACGCCATCGGCGAACATGTCTTCCTCGACCTCGATGACATCCATCGTCACGTGCTGCAGCTTGCCCTTCGGGTCCGTGAAGCGCAGGTCGACGAATTTCACGTCGTTGTCCTTGATCTGCTTCATGATGTCTTTGGCTGTCGTCATGTCATGTATCCCTGTGTGATGACTTTTTTTGATGATGACGTTTTTCGGGAGGATGGCGCGGTCGGTCAGACCGCGTCCATGCCCGTTTCGCCGGTGCGTATACGCACGACTTCCTCGATATTGGAAACGAAGATCTTGCCGTCGCCGATACGACCGGTCTGGGCCGCCTTGCGGATGGCCTCGATCGCACCTTCGACCGCGTCGTCGCCAAGCACGACCTCGATCTTCACCTTGGGCAGGAAGTCGACGACATATTCGGCGCCGCGGTAGAGTTCGGTGTGGCCCTTCTGACGACCGAAGCCTTTTGCTTCGGTGACGGTGATGCCTTGCAGTCCGGCCTCCTGAAGCGCTTCCTTCACTTCGTCGAGCTTGAATGGCTTGATGATCGCTTCGATCTTTTTCATGTAAAAAGTGGCCTCCACTGCCAAAAAAACGGGTTGTGACCCCCCGCTTGCGCCTCCATCAAGCACGAACTGTGCCAATTCAGCGGATTCTAAGCGGTCTCATAAGATTTCAAAGCCGCGCCGCACCGGGATGCAAATTCGCGTCATTCGCTGCACCGGAAGCGGCATGGACTGCCAGAGCCTACACAGCGCCAGCACCCACGTCCGCACAAAAATCGGGCATATTGCCTATCCCCCAGGCAATTTTCTGCCCGCGATGCTTTCGTGCCAACGTTATGGCTGCAGATCTCGGCAACTCCCCCTTGTTTGCTTAGGATCGAAATCGGACAATGCTTGATCGCATGCGGATCGGCAATCCATGAGCAACGAACTTCTTTCCCCGGCCGAAATGAGCGAGGCCGATCGGCTGACGATTGCCGCCGGCCCAGCCGACGGCATCGGCCTGATGCGGCGCGCTGGTGGAGCGGTCGCGGCCGAGGTTCTCAAGCGCTACCCCTCGGCAAAGCACATCCATGTGCTGTGCGGGCCCGGCAACAATGGCGGCGATGGCTATGTCGTTGCCCGCATCCTGGCCGGCAGCGGCGTCGGCACATCGGTCTGGGCATCCGGCGCGCCGAGGCCGAAAAGCGATGCGGCGCTCGCCGCCGCGGAATGCCCGATCAAGCCCCGGCCGCTGTCTGACTTTGACGCCAAGCCTGGCTCGATCGTGATCGACGCGCTCTATGGGGCGGGGCTGTCGAAGCCGCTGTCCGGCGACGCCGCGAAAGCCATCGATACAGTGACAGCCCTGAGCCTGCCCGTGGTCGCGGTCGACCTGCCGTCCGGCGTCTCTGGAAGGAGCGGTGACATATTGGGCAGGGCGTTTCGTGCCGAGGTCACCATCACCTTCGCGCGGAAAAAGCCTGGCCACCTGCTGCTGCCGGGGCGCGGGCAATGCGGTGAGATCGTGCTCGCCGATATCGGCATCGGCGACGGCATTATCGCCCAGCTCGCCGTCTCGACCTTCGAGAATGTGCCGGACCTGTGGTTGCAGGAATTTCCGGTGCCGACGGTGGATGCGCACAAATACAAGCGCGGCCATGTCGGCGTCTTTTCCGGCGGTCCCAGTGCTACGGGCGCGGCGCGGCTGTCGGCGCTGGCCGCCGCCAGAAGCGGGGCAGGGGCGGTCACCGTGCTGTCGCCTGGCAACGCCATGCAGGTGAACGCGATTCACCTGACCTCGATCATGCTGCGCGAGGCGGGCTCGCTCGAGGAGGTGCAGGAATTTCTAACGGTGCGCCATCCCGGGGCGCTGGTGTTCGGACCGGGGCTTGGGCCAAAGCCCAAGGTCGGCGATTTCGCCCTGCAGCTGATCAAGGCTTTGGAGGAGGAAGCACGCGACGAGGCGACCGCGAACCACGCCAGTGCGATGGTTCTTGATGCCGACGCCATCACGTCGCTGGCCCATCAGCCTCAGGCGCTGTTCGAAGCTGCCCGTCAGCCGAATGCGCCTGCCTTGATAGTTACGCCGCATGAGGGCGAATTCGGCCGCCTGTTCCCTGATATCGCCGGGGACAAAACCATGTCGAAATTGGACAAGGCGCGAACGGCCGCCACGCGGGCCAACGCCGTCATCGTCTACAAGGGCGCCGACACGGTCATAGCAGCACCCGATGGCAAAGCGGCGATCAACTCCAGCGGTGCACCGTGGCTGGCCACAGCCGGGTCAGGCGACGTGCTGTCGGGCATCATTGCCGGTTTGCTGGCGCAAGGCATGCGGCCCTTCGAGGGCACCTGCGCGGCGGTGTGGTTGCATGCTGAGGCCGGCAGCCGGTTCGGACCCGGTCTGATCGCCGAGGACCTGCCGTTGGCACTGGTGCCGGTGTTGCGCGAACTCTTCGACGCGCGCACGGCTGCCCAATGAGCCGCGCGCTCGTTCTGTTGCTTGCCACCCTCATCGCTGCCTTCATGGCGCCGACGGCGCGCGCCGAAGGTCCTGTGACGATCGTCGACGATCCGGCGGTGCTCGCCGCACTCGATGCCAGGGGTTTCGGTTTCGCCGATGTTTTCGGGGTCGACGGCGAGGGCGGTCTGAAGACGCTTTACGACGAGGCGCCGGCCTTTCACGCCATCGTCGAAACGGTTGCCTCCGATGTTGCGGCACTGCGTGCCGATATGAAAGCCGGCGGCCGGACGCTCTACGAAGTCACCGACGGCAATGTCGGCCGCATCATGGACATGCGCTGGCTGAAGACCGACGCCGCGCGCTTCCGGCTGGTCGGCGTCGTCAACCGGCTCGATCGTCGCGACTTCGCGGTGCTGCAAGGCGACAGGAGCTGCGGCGAGGTGCGCTTCATCTACCGCCTGGCCTACAGCTTTCGCAAAAACGGCAAGCTGCTGGCGTCGCGCCTGCCATTCAATTTCAATGCGGTCTACAGCGCCACCCCCGACGCCGATGGCGGCTGCGTCGGTGTTGCCGGACGCTGGACACCCCAGCTTGACGAGAGCGTCGATGCCGGCTGGCTGACCGGCGGGCCGCTGGAGAGAGCTGGGCTCACCTTCAAGCAGCTGGAGCTCAACGTACAGGTGGTGCGCTTCCCCTCCGGCCAGGAAACCGAGTTCGGTGGCCAGGCCGCCTATCTCATGCGGATATTCGGCATCGATGGCGCCGATATCAGCGAAAAACCGCTGGAGAACACGCCCGACACCGCACGGCTTTCGCAGGATGCGGCGCTGAAGGCACGGCTCGCCGTCTATGTCGGCGCCAATTTGCCGGCGGTTGACGAAGGCGTCTATGAGATTCCCGACGAGTTCCTGGCCAGAAAGATCATCTCATGGTCGACCTTCGGCAGCGCGCGGCAGGCCAATCATCCGTTTACGCAATTGTTCCAGCCCAAGGAATTCGCATCGCTCGATTATTCCACGCTAAAACTGGTGCGCACGCCGGAAGCGCTGGTCGAGCGGCTGGACAATGGCGCCTGCCAAGGTTGCCATCAGGCCGGTTCCACTGCCGGCTTCCATTTCATCGGCCTTGACGACAAGACGACATCGCCGCTCAACCGCATCGAGGTCGACATCTCGCCGCATCTTCATGCCGAGATCCCGCGCCGCCAGGCCTGGCTGCGCGCTACAGCTGAGGGCAGGGAGCCAAACCGCTTCCGTCCGCTCTCCTTTGCGCCGCCGGCAGCCTGGACGGACGCCGCGGTCGACTACGCGCCGGCCGAGATGGCCATGCCGTGCCTGATGCCGGAAGATGCGGACCGCTTCGGTGCGACCTGGAAATGCGGCGGCGGCACCGTCTGCACGCCGCTGGCCACCGCTTCGGGCGTGCACACGAAACTGGCGCAATGCCTGCTGCCCAAGGACAGCGAAAAACTGTTTTCCGGCCATCCCTGCCTGACCGGCTCGATCGCCAGCAATGCGGCGCAGCCTTTCAACGACCGCTACAGCAAATCGGGCCAGTTCGCGGCCTTCGCGCCTGCCGCGTCGCGCACCGCCTACACCTGCCGTCCGCCGAAGATCGGCGTGCCGGGCGGCATCGCCTATCGCGGCTGCGACGACAAGGACCGTGCCTTCGCGGCCTTCAAAGCTGGCAAGCCGATGCCGAACGAGATTTGCGGGCTGGTCGGCGGCAAGAAATTCGACATCTGCGTGGCCACCAACAATTTCGACCAATGCCTTGGCGGCGCCGTCAATCGCGGCAACCGGCCGGCCTGTTCGGCCGATCATTTCTGCCGCGAGGACTATATGTGCCAATCGCTGCCGCCGGACACGCCGGGCATCGGCAAAGTGAAAGGCATCGGCTTCTGCTCGCCGACCTATTTCATCTTCCAGATGCGCATCGACAATCACGCGACACCGTGGGGCAGCCCTGTCCGCGCCACCATGGGAGCGGGGTTCGGGGCGGCGGAAGAGGAGTGAGTTGCCGGCGTCTCACAGCGGGATGTTGTCGTGCTTCTTCCAGGGGTTCTGCATGTCCTTGTTGCGCAGCATGCGGAGCGCCCGCGCAATACGGCGGCGGGTCGAGTGCGGCATGATCACCTCGTCGACATAACCGCGTTCGGCGGCGACGAAGGGCGACAGGAAGCGATCCTCGTATGCCTTTGTATGGGCTGCGATCTTTTCGGCATCACCGATGTCCTTGCGGTAGATGATCTCGACCGCGCCCCTCGCACCCATCACCGCGATCTGTGCCGTTGGCCAGGCATAGTTCATGTCGCCGCGCAGGTGTTTTGAGGCCATCACGTCATAGGCGCCGCCATAGGCTTTTCTGGTGATGACTGTGATCTTCGGCACGGTGGCCTCGGCATAGGCGAACAGCAGTTTCGCGCCATGCTTGATCAGCCCGCCATATTCCTGCGCTGTACCGGGCAGGAAGCCGGGGACATCGACGAAGGTGACGATCGGAATCGAAAAACAGTCGCAGAAGCGCACGAAGCGCGCCGCCTTGCGGCTGGCGTCCGAATCGAGCACGCCGGCCAGCACCATTGGCTGGTTGGCGACGAAGCCGACCGTGCGGCCCTCGACGCGCCCGAAGCCGGTGACGATGTTCTTGGCGAAATTCTGCTGGATCTCGAAGAAGTCGCCTTCGTCGGCGACCTTCAGGATCAGCTCCTTGATGTCGTAGGGCTTGTTGGCGTTGTCGGGAATCAGCCGGTCGAGCGACAAATCATGGTCGGTGACCGACTGGTAGCATTCGATCTCGGGAAGCTCCGATGTGTTGGAAGCCGGCAGCAGGTCGACCAGCCGGCGCATCTGCAGCAGCGCCTCGACGTCATTGTCATAGGCGCCGTCGGCGATCGAGGATTTCGTCGTGTGGACGGAAGCGCCGCCGAGACTCTCGGCGGTCACCGTTTCGTTGGTCACGGTCTTCACCACATCCGGTCCGGTGACGAACATGTAGGAGGTATCGCGCACCATGAAGATGAAGTCGGTCATGGCAGGCGAATAGACATCGCCGCCGGCGCATGGACCCATGATGACGGAAATCTGCGGGATGACGCCTGAGGCAAGCACGTTGCGCTGAAAGATCTCGGCATAGCCGCCGAGTGCTGCGACGCCTTCCTGGATGCGCGCGCCGCCGGCATCGTAGAGGCCGATGATCGGCGCCCGGTTGCG